>NZ_QUHH01000001.1:361321-578555 GCF_003479515.1 Parabacteroides sp. AF14-59
ATTCCTTATATTATATATAATAAATATCTTATTCTTTAAAATAAAATATAAAGATACCAACATTTTTTTTTGAAAAAACAGAATATGCATCCTTTAAATCAATTGTAAAGATATAAAACACATTACAAAGACAACGTTGTTTCTTTGATTATTTCACTTCACATCTTATAAATCTTCAATAGAAGCCTTATCTTTGCCATATTAAACATACATTTAATATGTGGGGTAAATATTTTTTGTCTACAACTTTTCCTTATAGACGGTTCCGTACCCCCGTGGAGAGCATTAATGTGCCTCCAGCATCTTAGATGTGTTGAGTAACGGGAAAGGCGGAACCGTTTTTTTATTTCTCAAGGCAATTGTTTTAATTATTTCTTCTGTATTCCTTGTATTTTCTATAAAAGCGTTATATTTGCATTGAACAACACATAACTAGAATGCAGGAAACCTGCTTCTGATCGGTTGCAGGCATTTTTTTGCCTGCAACTTTTTCCCATAGGCGGTTCCGTACCCCCGTGGAGAGCATTAATGTGCCTCCAGCATTCTAGGAATGTGTTGTTCAACGGGAAAGGCGGAACCGTTTTTTTCCACCTGTGCTTTAAAGAAAATACTACCATGAATGAAGCAGAAAACACATTGACACTCCCGAAAGAAATCTCCAGTGAAGTCTTTTTCAAAGAAGAAGCCCGCCGTATACGGGAAGCATTCAACAGCAAAAGTAATGAGCTGGACCTCGAGTATCTCCGTCACCAGTTGAAATGTATGAAAAGTCTGGCAACAAGCCTTGAACTTCCGTGGGATCGCTTTATTCCCATCCTCTTTCGTAGTCTTACCCTCTACATGCAACAACCGGACATAAATATAAACAAACGAAAAATGGCCCAGTTAACTGCACAATTAATTGATTGTATCACTTATCTGTCACAAAACGGACGGGAGATTAATGCTCTGGCTGTTTATTTCGACCACCAGATCAATGATCTCGATAACCTACTGGCGAAAAAAGAGGAACAACAGGTTAGTTCATAAGCAGTACCTTTTTTTACTATTGCAGTTCATGAATGGCCATTAAAGCTTGTGTGGCTTTTTCTTCAGGCACAAAAATATGGTCATGATAATAGGCGGCAACAACATTGGCACTGATATTCTTTTCTGCCAGTTTTGCCGAGAATGCAGCAGTCAATCCAACGGCATCTAAACTTGAATGAACATTCAAGGAAATAAGGCTGTAGACAGATTCATAGTTGATATGACTATCTACAGCCTGCTGTTTCGTTATGATTAATGTCAGTCCCTCTTTTTCATGAAAAAAACCTATCGGATTCAAACGGCAGATGTCGTCATTATTTAATTCAGGGAAAGTGCAAAAAATAAAACTACGTTCATCCAACACTGGATCTACATTCGCTAATAATGTCTGCAATTCTTTAATACCTGTCATAATGTATTGATTTTAAATTACACAAAGATAACCAATAAATCAGGATTTCACAGAGTAGTAGCCAACGAGAGATAAACCACTAATAATAAAGAGATTAAACATCACATAAATGCTTCAAAAAAATAAGGGACTTTTGAATTCAAAAGTCCCTTATTTTATAATCGAAAGTCCTGTCTTAACATTTCAAAAGACCGGACCTATTTCAGGAAAATTTTCCAATAAAGCTATATCTTTCTGAATATCTCCCCACGCAACTGAAGCAATTGTATCTCCCCAACACTTTCTGATAAAAAGGAGTAAATCAAGGACACTCTCTCTTGCAAAATCAGTCCATACTATTTCCATCCCATCTTCTTATCTACATAATCCTTAACTTCGGTAGTGGAATACATAGGATCATCACCCTCTGCTGCTTTCAATGTATATTCGGCAACAGATTGCATCAAATCATCCGGCATTACATATTCTTTTACTTCAACTTCCTTTTTTGAAGTCAAAACTTCAATGTAATCATAGACTTTTCTAAGCTTATCCTCACTAAGAGTCATCACTTCCCGAAAAATATTTACTTTCAACGTATCCGAATTCATTATATCCATCGCATTATATTTTGGTTACATAATACACAAAGGTAAAAATTATTTAGTTTCTCTCTCATCCTTCATATACTTTTAGCAAAAAATGAACCATACAATAACAAATATTACACATAATTCTCAAAGGCTTATAAACATATATATCACTATTTCCGTATATTTGTAATTGAACAAAGTTACAAACTTAATCAGACTAGCATGAAAAATTCCTCTTTTTTTATTTGTATACTACTCGTATGGATATGCTCTTGTTCACAACAAGGCACACAATCCGATTTGATGTCATTCGACAACAATCCTCGTATAAAAAAGGGCCATTTATCCTCTCTTGAGTTAAATGGTTGGTTTGTCTCCAATGGAAATGCGTCAATCGATTCAGTTGAACTATTCAATGACCGAAAATCATTGAAGTTACAAAACGATCCGGCTGACAGCCTTAAAATATCCCAGGTTTATTATTACGCCAACACCAGAGATATTACCGGCGATTCTATTTATTTTTCCGGAAAATTTAAATACAAAGGAGCCGACAGCACCTCTATCGTTTTCGGTATACAACAAATGGGACAGGATACTATGGCTAATGCCATGACTGAGATAGGGAAACGCTCCGGAGATTCAGAGTGGAATGATTTTACCATTAAAACAGCCATGTCTTCATTGACATCGGGTATCAATTTCTTCGTCTTCACTACCGGAAATATCGAATTGTGGACAAGCAACTGGCAGGCCCAATTAGATAAAAAACCGTTAGGGTCATTTGTCAATCACGAATTTTCAGTAGAAAAAGATAAAGAATTTGATTACGGATCGTCCTTCTGCCTATCCGCCCCGACCACACAAACATATGAAAATCTGGAGGTACTGGGTAAGGTCTGGGGATTCCTGAAATATTACCACCCTGAAGTTGCCCAGGGTAATTACAATTGGGACTACGAATTATTCAGGATATTACCTCAAATAGCCAAAGCTCCCGACAAAGACAAAAAAAATAAATTACTGAATGAATGGATCGACAAATACGGAAAGATAACCCAAACTGTCTCCTACGCAATAGAAGATTCCAGTAAATATTCACGTATCATCGATACGGACTGGATAAACGACGAAAATTTATTCGATGCCCCATTAATATCCAAATTGAATACAATCAAGAATGCAAAACGCAATCTTAAATTCAATTACTATCTGATCCCTTATCAAAGTGGCGGATCTTCTTTATTCGACCGTGAAAAAGAATATCCTCTGATTCCCTGGAAAGACCAAGGTTACCGTATCCTGACTTTATACAGGTTATGGAATGCCGTTGAATATTGTTTTCCATATACAGAAATGACAGATAAACCGTGGGATACATTACTGGGGAAATTCCTTCCCAGATTCGTGTCACCAGTCGATAACGAAGAGTATAAACTGGCTATTCTGGAATTACTCACTTGCATTAACGATTCACATGGTTTCGTTTATGTACCCAGAGAGGACTTGGAAAAAACAATTTTGAAAAGACAATCCGACAGTTTTGTAGTCCCCGTTACATTAACAGAGTCGAAAAGCGGTGACATCGTAGTCAGGGATACACGGACATTCGAGTTGGAAAGAGGAGACATTATTCGTACGATCGATGGTGAGGATGTAAAAAAGATTATAACAGATCTTAGTCCGTACGTCCCCGCCTCCAACCATCCGACATTGGTCAGAAACGTATTGCCCTGGTTACTGCGGACCGATACAGGATATATGAATATCACTTGTATCCGCAACGGAAAAGAAATACAGATAGATATCAAAAACTTCGGACAAAACAGGCGTAGACAGCCCCATGAACTCAGCGACATGAAATGGCCGAAAGATTACAATCTGTCAGCCAAAAAAATTATATATATAGATGTGTCGACGGCAGAAAGCGATGCCATTACCGATATGATTCAAAACAATAAGAATGCGAAAGGCGTAATACTCGACATGCGAAAATATCCTTCCATGGCGGCTTACGGTACTTTACCCAATTTACTGCTTCCTGCTCCGCAAGAATTCATGTGGTTTTCATTTAACCGGAATGAAGCTCCGGGCAACTATAAATTATGTTCGATAGCAAAAGCAGGCTCCGATAATCCCGACTATTTCAAAGGGAAAGTAGCCATTCTGGTAAATGAAGGAACTCAAAGTCATGGAGAGTTTTCCTCCATGGCTTATCGCAAAGCTCCGCAAAGTGCCATTATCGGCAGCACGACAGCCGGAGCAGACGGCAATATCGGAAGTTTTTATCTGCCAGGTAAAGCCACCTGTATCTACACCGCTTTGGGAGCTTATTACCCGAACTGGGAACAATGCCAGCGCAAAGGCGTTAAGATAGACATCGAAGTCCGCCCGACAAACCAGGAGATCCGTAACGGACAAGATGTATGGATCGAAAAAGCAATTGAATATATATTAAAATAAACAGGCCTATGGATATAGCTAAAATGCCAGTTTAACAACTCCTTCTACCTTATCCCCCCTTTTGAGTGGCCTGTATCCCTTTTCTGCATGAGGAATCAGGAAGTTCTCTCTTCCCGGATTATTATAACCGGCCACCAATAAACGGGTGGCCTCTTTTTCTATCCAGGGGCGGACATGTTGCGTACCATCGGAAATGATGGTAACAGAATTGCCTTCCTTACTCTTCAAACCTACCCGGTAGATATTCTCTTTGGTAGAACGAAACAAATTTGAACCCGCTGCCGTCTGATCGTATGACCAGGGTTTCAATGGTTGTTTGGATGGCCCGGCCAATCCGGATACCGGTAAAGATTTATCAAAAGCCTCGGCCTCTCCTTTCAGGGCATCTATATTATCTTCGGGATACACAGTCCAATACCCTTTACGCTCCCAATCCAAATGAGTGAAAGAAGAAGGCAGCGTGAAAACCAATCCGGTTTGCCGGGGTGAAATATCCTGAAGCATCGTAAAATCATAAGTAAAAGTGACTTCACCATTCTTATGGAAACGATATTCCAATACACCTTCTGCTTCTTTATAATTTCCTTTCACCTTTACGGAAACAACCTCTTCGCCGGGTACAAAAGTAACCGACTGGGCCAGCCAATCCTCGCAAACGGGATTATAAGGCTCAAACTTCTGATCCTTTCCTACCATCTGAATTCCTTCGCCTTCTCCGTTCAAAGGTAACACCATCAATGAAGGAGACTGATGCAAAACAGTCTTTCCGTTACATTCGGCCGATAACAAACCGGTTCGTCTGTTTATAGAAAAATGTCCTTTGCCGGATTGTATTTCGATCGCATCCGGTCCTTCCTGCCAGGAAAGAGTTCCGGTCTGATCCGGTGTCTGTTCTTTCAATTGTTCAGGTAAGATGCGGAAACGATATTCATCGATGACAAAACCGCGAACACCAGTCACCGCCAGTTCCATGATCTCCGCATTACACAATTCTTCCGGTAAACGGACCTCTATATCGCCTTCAGTACGGGGAGCTATATCCGCAGTGATCTTACCGCTCTTCTTTCCTACTTTCCATTCAATGGAACATTCGGAAAGGTTACTGAAATTATGACGGTTCTCCACATGGAAACGGACAATGCCGTCGGCCGTCATATTACCTTTCTGCATTATCTTAACCGGACTGAAGGCTTTCTTCATTCCCCAATATTCCGGTTTTTCACGTCGCCATCCGTCTATCGGTCCCCAGGTTCCGTAACCGACCGCCTTTTCTCCCGGCAGGAAGAAAGTATCGTCGATACCCGCCCATATCGCACCACCCAAAACACCCTGGCTATGGTACATATCATTCCACATCCGGTCCAGCAACGGTCCCCACATCGAACGAAGTCCCGGATCGGCAGCCAACTCCAAGCGGTTATAAGCATTCAGGTGGCAAAACTCATCGAATGTGACAGGACGTTTGCTATTACGGTATTTATCCGGTCCGGTAGGTCCGGGATAGTGATGATTGGTCACTTCCAGTTCCCCGTTATCCGCATCCGGTCCCCACTGGCTAAAGATACGGGGACGGGTGGGGTCTATAATCTTCACGACTTCCGACGCCTTTTTGAAATATTCGGTAAACAAGGTCGACTCATTTCCCATCGACCACATGATGACGGAAGGATGGCTCCGGTTCAGGTTGACCATTTCCACGTGCTGATTTACCAGAACGACATCGTGCTTGTCGTCCGATACTTTGGTATTATGTGCCCAACAGAAAGGGGCCTCCACTTCTACCAACATACCCAGTTCGTCGCAAGCCTCCAGCAAAGCCTCATCCGGCGGATAGTGGGAAGTACGGATATAATTCACATTGCCGCGGCGGAACAACTCGACATCCCGGCGCCATATATCCCCATTTACCGAACGTCCGCGTAACGGCATTACCTCATGGCGGCAAACACCCCGAAGCTTCACCGGCATATTATTTACATACATCTGATTACCTCGTACCTCTATCTGACGGAAACCGATACGGCGGGTAGTCTCATGCAATATTTGTTTCCCGCTCTTTAACTGGCAGGTGAAAGTGTACAGAACAGGATGTTCCGAATCCCATTTATCCGGTTCCGTAACAGGAAATGAAAGCGTCATCTTCTCAGATGTCCCCACCCTGACAACACCGACCGGAGTTGTATTTTGTTTTAACGGGATCTCCTTTCCGTTTCTATCTTTCAAAATGAAATGAAGGGACAATCCTTTAGCTGTATCCGAAGATTCGTTCATAACCTCTACTTCTGCCTTTAGCGTAGCATCCGTATAAGTCGAATCGAATAAAGTCGCAGCATGGAACATCGACAAATTCACTTCCGGCAATGTAAACAGATACAGACCGCGCGTAATCCCTCCCAACGGGTGTACGGCATACTGAGATCCGCTCGACGTGGAATCCGCCAGGCTCTCCGATATGACTGAAACTGCTATCCTGTTCTCTTTTCCGGCTTCTATCAATCCGGTCACATCCAGTTCGAAAGCAGTAAAACCACCCAAATGGGAACCCGCCTCCTTACCGTTTATAAAAATCCGGCTGTCGCTGTATATCCCGTTACAACGTAACTTGATCCGTTGTCCGCTCCAGGAAGCAGGGACAGTAAATGTCCGGAAATAACCGGCAGGCTTCCCTTTCTCCACTTCAAATCCCTGCATTACCCATTCACCGGGAACTTCTATGCTTTTCCAACCTGAAACATTCCCTTTATTCCAGAATTCACTTTCCGGTGAAGGATTGAACAACCAACTTCCTGCCAAAGAAACTTTCTGTTTCTCTATCTTCGCAGGTAAAGGGGAAAGGCGTGGAACGATAAAATCATTCGCGAAAACCGATGGTAAGAATAAAATCGAAATCATCAGGAAAAATAGTATCCTTACTTTCATAATGTATTTGTGTTTTAATAAGATTGATAATCTTCTCTACATACGCAAATTAACGATAATTATTCTTATGCTTTTCCTCTTTGTCAAAACAAAAAAAACTTCAAATCGGAACCTTCACAAACATAATGTATAAAATTAGGAACTAAAAAGTTTCGTACCACACACAGGAAACAACCGTTATACAGAAATGCCGGGAATCAGTCAGCTATACCAGCTACCGATTCCCGGCTGTATTTTAGAAATAAGATCAAAAATAAATCTTCAAACGCAGCTCATTTTCAGAAGTCCTTAACAGTTTTCAGGATATAGTCCTGATAAGAACCGTCTGCAGCTGTTACACGGTAAAAACGATCCTGAGAAAAATCGCCGGGAGCTCCCAGCCTGGGAGCCTCATCCAAAGGTGAAATGGTTGCGGCATCCGAAATAGAGACATACACCCACAACTTTGTCAAACCGTCTTGCGCAATCTGCTCCTTAAACATATCATACAACATCTCCTTCGTCACAGAGCCAGACGGACCTGCCTTCTGGATACTGTTCAGGCTATGGCTTAAAGTCGTTTTGAAACCAGTCTTGCCATTTTCCTCAACCGCTTCCATCTTTTTATTAAATATCACCTCACAAACACGGCCTTCTTCTATTTCCTGGTTAGCAGTTCCTTTCTGGATCGTATCATTATATAAGAAACGATAAGAATAGTCGACATTCGTCATTACCTTATCCGACGAATTTTCCAGGTCTTGCAAATTGTGATACAGGCAACTGTTCATAACGAACATCAGCAAACATCCGATCAATATATTATAAACTCTTTTCATTGTACTTGTTTTTTTAGTTACTATTTTACATGATCATTCCCATCCCGGATTCTGTTCGACTCCCGCTTTCAGGCAGAATTTACGGTTCAAGGGGACTAAATAACGTTTCGGTGTGAACCGGGCCTCTCCTATCGCATTATTAACAGTAAAGAAATTGTAGGTCTGCCCGTCACGTGAGATACGGATACCACGCAACGAACCTGTCAATTCAGGGATAATAAAACCTCCGGTTGCATAAGTACCATTACCGACACCACCACTCTGACGCATTCCCCAGCGCAGTAAAGACCAGTAACGATCGTTACATTCATACACCATTTCCACATTCCGCTCACGTTTGTAAGCCTCGAAGAGCGGATCGTTCCAACCATTTCCACTTTTCGAATTAAGGTATTGCGCCGCTTTTTCCGCACTGAATCCACCATGCTTCACCATTGTCGGAATCATATATTTCCGTGCATTGGCAAAATCTCCCTTCATCAGATAAGCCTCTGCCATATTCAGATAAGCTTCGCCATAACGTAATACTGAATAGCAATAGTCCAATTTCTGTGATCCCGGATCAGGTAAAGAAACCACATGATCGTAATGATACTTCACCATCGCATAGCCGGTCGAAGAATTATAATTATCCAGATCACCTGCCCTGCGTCCATATTCATCTTCCGCACCAGCATTTATCGGGCTGTTCGAGTTTGAACAGTTTCCGTCACGACGGAAGAATATACGTTCCTGTCCGTTGAAATACAGACAACTGTCATACAAGATAGTCGTATAAAAACGTAAATCCCTCTTCTTATCTTTACTGAAATACATTTTCTCATCCACATTGGAACCAGTCTGTACATAAGAAGCATCTTCCCAGTATTTGACGGAGCCGTCCACATCTTCAACCAGATAATCATCGACCAGATCCTGGGTAGGCCATGAACCGCCATCCATTCCCCAATAGTTCATCGTTGCGTGGATAGGATAATTCTTTTTAGCATACTCCGAAATATTACCGGCATGCCATAATCCCTGGTACTGCATAGGTGTATCATGTAAAGAAGTATTCAATTTCAAACGTTCCACAACCAGTATCTGTTCCTGTGAAGCAATAGCAGTTTCATAAGAACGGAACATGTCATAATAAGGGCTTAACCGGCTGCCGTCGACATCCAGTCCCAAAGCCGTACCGGCAGCTATCACCTTATCATAATATTCACTCTGCGCCGTTCCTCCGTCCACATAAGCGGCTGCCTGGTTCGCAACACGCATTAACAAAGCATAAGCGGCTGTACTGCTCGCACGTCCTCTGGCTACTTCACCGGTAGTCGGCAACGCGTTTGCCGCATCTTGCAAATCCTTAATAATAAAGTCGTAAGTGTCTTTAATGGAAGAACGAGGTATCTGCAGATCATCTTCCACAGACAATACGCGGTCTATGATCTGTAAACCGCCATACTGACGGGCAAACAGGAAATAATGGGCTGCACGTAAAAACTTCAACTCACCGATCGTACGACTCTTAAACTCATCCGAGAAGATCGCACTTGCAGAAATCTCATCGATAGCAGTATGGATACGCCATAAGACGCTGTAATCTAGCCATTCATAATTATCATCCGCCGTAACTCCTTCCGAACGGTCTCTCGACCAGTAGGAGCTATTCAAGGTTCCCGTCATGGCATTCTTGGTAGAACTTTCGGAATGACATGAATAACGATGGCCGTAAGCACCCAGCCATAAACTTTTTTGCAGTACAGTGGAATAAATGGAATAGACATAAGACTCAGCCAATGTCTCACTGGTCCATGTATCGTCTCCTATGATCTTGTCATACGGTCTCGTATCGAGAAAATCCGAACATGATGTAGTTGTAAAAGCAAGGCATAAAGAAACAATGCCTGTATATAATATTTTTTTCATGATTTACTCTTTTATCTATTATTAAAATCCTAATTGAAATCCCACAGAATATGTACGCATCATCGGGTAAGCATATCCATCGAAGTTAGATGCTTCGGGATCGGCATATTTTACCGACGGTCCGATAGCGAATAAATTCACACCGGAAGCAAATACCGTCATATTCTGCAGCCAGGAAAGATTTCTCAAAGCGGCATATTTCAAATCGTATGAGATTGTCAACGATTTCAAACGTACATAATTGGAATTACGAGCCCAGAAATCAGAGGCAACATAGTTATTATTTTCATTCAACGAAGTATTACCAGGGCGTGGGAAAGCGGCATTCGTATTGGTTGGTGACCAGGTATCAAGCTGATAAGTGAAATCCAGGCGTCGTTCACCCTCCTGCGCCATAGCGACATTACTCATATAAGTTTGCCGACGACCCGTTCCCTGAATATTAGCCAACACACTCAATCCTTTCCAATCAGCTGACAGATCGATACCGAAAACAAAACGCGGACTTGCATTATGTCCGTATTTCCGTTGGTCCTGATTGGTAATCTGACCGTCACCATTGACATCAGCATACCACAGGTCACCCGGACGCAGGTCTTTCGAGTTGATACGTTTCGGATTATTCAAAACATCTTCAGGCGTCATATAAAACTGTGTACCGATAAAACCCGTACCAAGATATCCGAGTTTATACCCCTGTTCACGGGTATAAGGATTCGACAAGGTTACTTTATCTTCATTGGTGATCGCTTTGATGGAACGGTACCAGGTAAAGTTAAAACCGGCAGAGAAATTAAAATCCCCGACCTTATCCGAATATTTTACAAAACCGTCCAATCCTTCCGAACGGTCTTCCGCATCAGAGACGATCAAAGGCAAATCGTAACCGATCGGATCGGTGTATTCATATTTGGGAGCTACCAGATATCCTTTCGTACGTTCATAGAACCAGTCGAATGATCCTTCCAGCTTGTTTCCCAAAGTGGCGAAATCGAAACCGACATCTGTCTTATCACGTTTATACCATGTCATATTAATACTCGGAGTTGCACCCGGAGTAATAGAATTGACCAAACTACCGCCAATCACATACGCATTGGAGTTATAGTTAAAAGTGGTCAGGTAGGCATAGTCATCATGTTTGGCTCCGTTCAGACCAATCTCCCCATACGAACCACGCACCTTGAAATAGTCAAATATCCCTAGTTCCTTCACAGGAGAAAAGAATTCTTCTTCCGAAATAGCCCATCCTAAAGAACCGGAAGGAAAAAATCCGAACCTGTTTCCTTTGGGAAAACAATCGGAGCCGTCATAACGACCGGAAAATTCCACCATATAACGATTATCATAGTCATAACGAAGGCGACCTACATATCCCATCGAAGCCTGCTCACTCTCTTTGTTACTTGCCGTTATACTGGAAGCATCACCATTCTGTATCTGATGGATCGTCGACAAATAAAACGTATTTGATCCTGCACTGAGCGAAGTACCATGATAATATTGACGGTTATGTACCAAAGTCAGTAATACATTATGTTTATCGTTGAACGTGTTTTTATAATCGACACGTACGTTGAAATCATATCTGTTATGCTGATAGGAAGAGCGGGTCATACTGATGTTGGAAGGATCTTCCAGTGTTGCATTCCCATCGGCATCATAATAAGTCGCATTTTCATACCAGTCTGCCCGGTCTTGCGACTCGATATTATAGTTACCGTCAAAACCCAATTTCAACCCTTTCACCCAGGGTACAGCCCACTCCAGGTTCACCGCCAACTGATTATAAACAGTACGATACTTGATTTCACCCGGGCCATCCAGCTGCAAAGCCGGATTGTCAAATTGATTGGAGACCGTACCATCCTCATTGTAGGGTCTTTCAAAAGGAGTCCTGTCTTTTAAACGGGAATAAAGGGTATACGCACTGGCACTCGGATAAAGTTCATCCCGCACGGTACCGTTCACATTTAACCCGACAGTCAAGCCTATTTCGTCAAAGTTACTACTGATATTCGTCCTGTAATTATAACGGTCATAGTTCAGTTTATCGGCTTTGTAAATACCTTTTTGTCCCAAATAGTTCAAACTTCCGAAATACTTCAGTTTGTCATTACCGCCGCTGATCGACACCGTATGTTCGTTCTGGGGGGTATAATTACGCAACAGTGCATTTTCCCAATTCGTGTATGAGCCTACATTTGCTGCAATCTCTGCCATTTCTTCCGGGGTTCTGAACGAATTGAGGCCATTTCCCAAAGATTGATTCAGTTTGTTGATTGCCGTTGCATATTCATAGGCATTCATCCGTTCCGATGGATAAGAAGGTGTATTGAAGGCAAAATTCGCCTGGTAGTTTACACTCAGTTTCCCTGCTTTTCCCTGTTTGGTTGTGACTACAATGACTCCGTTACCGGCATTCATACCATAAACAGCTGTAGAAGCCGCATCCTTCAATACGGTCATCGATTCGATATCCGATTTGTTCAATGCCATGAAACGGCCGCTTGAAGAAACAAATCCGTCGATTACATACAACGGATCTCCATTTCCACGTATGGAGACACTAGCTCCGTTCTGCCCCGGTTCTGCAGATCCCTGCTGCACGATCACTCCGGGCACACGTCCCTGCAAAGTCGATCCCATATCGGAAAAAGGTACTTCTAAAACCTTCGTATTATCGACCGAAGCCAACGCTGCCGTATTTTTCCGAACACTGGTCGAACCGTAACCTACAACAATCACTTCATCCAGTTTTTGAGTATCTTCCCGAAGTGTAACTTGAAAAGAAGATTTATTACCTACCGGTACCGACTGAGTTAAATAACCTATATAAGAAATTTCGAGAACAGCCCCTTCCGGAACTTCCAAAGAGAATCGTCCATCTATATCCGTTATGCTACCATTTGTAGTACCTTTTTGAACTACATTGGCCCCAATAACAGGCTCACCGGTTTCATCGACAATCGTTCCTGTAACTTTCTTCCCCTTTTTCTGATCTAAACTATTATTCAACTCGGTAGTAACCGAGTTGAACTGATCATGATCAGTTCCGGCATAAATATGACTTGAGAAAGGACCTGCGCCTAATAAAGTCGCAATAAACAAGTATCCCCCTCGTTTCCACACACACATTTTTTTGCTTTCCATAATAATAATGCTTTAATGAAAACTACTTTACACAATGCTTTAATTTGATAATGTTTTACGATTACAAAGTAAGTTATGTTCTCATTATCAGCGGGTATTATACTTATGGCAAGAACTTTTAAATACGGAACGGATTTCTAAAAAATGTATCAAAATAGGAACAGAACAAAATATTCAATGTAAACTTCTTTATCGACGCAACAGGTGCAAAAGAGTAAAAAATCAATGATGATGCAGAATTACATAATTAAGTAAAAACAAATACTTAAAATAAAAGTCGGGGATGAACTTAATCACACCCGACTTATATTTACAGAGCAATAGCTACTCTTTTATTCTTTTCCCACTAATTCAGGGAATGCTTGCGTCAGTATTTCTTTTGCCTTTTCATAATCCTTCTCCATCACATATATCTCTATCTGAAAACCAGGGATATTCAGTACGGAAGAAATGATCTCATTTTTCAGAAAAGACTCGATACCGTCATTTCTCAACAAATCCGACAACAGAGTTGCCTGGAAATCGTTATCTAATGTTGCCAAATAAACTGTTTCCATACCTTTATAAATTTAGGGTTTCTTATTTCTCAAAGATATGCTTTTTTCTTTAGAAAAACAAGCTTTTCTCCCGTAATCTAATGTATAACTTACATCCTGAAAATCTCCAAGGAAGACTCCTCATGAGCTTCTTTCATCCGGTCTCTCATTTGTTCCACTATATCCGGATGTTCGGAAGCAACATTGACCAGTTCATTCGGATCATTTTCCAGATCAAATAACAGGAGATTTCCTTCTCCCTCTTTTTTAATGTTAAGTATCAACCCTTTCCATTTTCCCATACGGATAGCTTTCATTCCCTGCCCTTCCGGAAATTCCCAATAAAGATAGTCATGTTCTTGTTGCTCCTTACCTAACAATTCCGGGACAAAACTAATTCCATCCGTACGTGGAGCACCTATTCCCGCCAATTCACAAAGAGTAGGCATTACATCCCACGAAGCACAAACATGATTGCTGACAGTCTTTCCTTTAATGCTCCCTTCCCAGGTAACGATTAAAGGTACACGAATTCCTCCTTCACGCAGGAAACATTTACCCCATCCATATTCAGATTCAAAAGGTTTGGCACTATCAAACCAGGGGGAATCCGAACCACCGTTGAATGTAGGACCATTATCGCTGGTAAACATGATTACCGTATTATCATATAGGCCGAGTTCTTTCAACTTATCGATAAGTCCGCCAATCTGCTCATCCCAATAACTGATCATAGCCGCATAGGTTGCATGCGGATAACGACAAGGGAAGTATCCCTGCTTACCCTTATAAGGCTCTTCTTCTCCAAATTTATCGACATAATATTTTACCCATTTCTCCGGAGCCTGCAAAGGGACATGTGGCAACGGAGAAGTCCATGCCAAATAGAAAGTCGTATCTTTGTTGTTCTCTACGAATTTCAATATTTCATCATACATCGGATCACAACTGTAGACTTCTTTTGTATACTTCGCATAACTATCTTCGCTATAAATATCCGCACCCTTATCCAGCATCGTATTAGGGACCAGCAACTCGTTCGGTAAATATTCACGCGCTTCATTCCGATAGAGAAAAGGAGGATAATAAGTATGCGCCTGTCGCTGACAATTATATCCGTAAAAGAAATCAAACCCCATTTTATTGGGCGCTCCCTCCGACCCCGGATAGCCTAGTCCCCATTTACCGATACAACCGGTTACATAACCGGCTTGTTTCAATACAGAAGGAATCGTCACTGTACCAGCAGGTAAAGGACGTTGCCCTTCCAATGTGGAATCAGCCAACATAGCATGATGATCTCCGACAGCTCCCCTTTCCGACATCTCATCATTACCTCTGATATAAGCATGGCCGGAATGTAATCCGGTAAATGTAACACAACGGGACGGAGCGGAAACCGGAGAACCGGAGTAATTCTGCATGAAACGCATTCCCCGTTCTGCTAACTTATCTATATTAGGCGTTTCTATTTTTTCCTGTCCGTAACAACCCAATTCGGCATATCCCAAATCATCCGCTAAAATATAAATGATATTAGGCTTTTTAGCTACTTCTGTCTGCTCTTTACATGAAAGCATTAAAGTCACCAGGACAGGTACACAAATATATTTATTGTACAAAAAATGATTCATCTTTCTTTTATTTGTCATTATTCTTTATGTTGTTATTCATATCGGATAAACAGGACACCATTCCCTGGGATTTCTATCATCTTATCCAGACTTACAGATTTTCTGTCTTCCCATATATTTAAAAGACGATAATCCTTTTCCGGAGCCAACCCCAACTCTTCTTTTACAAATCTCCTGCTCCGAGTCTGTTGAGTACGATTAAAAATACCGATCCATCCGGCTTGCCGGTCTCTTTCTTTTACAGTCCAAACTTCAATGCCATTCTCTTCACAGATTAGGTTGCCCATTACCCCGTTTTGATTACAGGCAAGCATATCCTTGTTTGTTAACAAACGAAGAGTAAAATCATCGATGGATACTATACTTCCTCCGTAAAATAACGGGGAGGCAGCCATCGAACGTTGGGTTATAAATGTATATTTCTGAGATTCATTCAGTTCGCTCCAACGATGGGTACCACGTCCGGCCAATGCTATTTCTTTCTGGTCTTTCGTCTTCCGGTCAGGAGGAGACATCAGTTGCAACTCACCAAACGGAATCATATCCAAATCCGGCCAAAAACCAGGTTCTTCTTTTCCTTGCCAGCGTTTCCACGCATCAAAAGAAAGATCGATGCTATGTTGCGTATCCCAAATATCTGCAGTAACCCGCAACATATTGGCTTTCCGTAAAGCCGGCAAATCTTTCTTTTCTACCTTATCACCAGGAGAAAGGCTTAAAACGATGGGACGACCACATTGCTCAATAGCTTTCACAATTGCTTCCACTTCTCTCGGATAAGGAACAATATCATCATACTTTATGAAATCGACACCCCACCCCGCCAACTGTCTGATCAGATTATTATAATACGCCTGTGCTCCGGGTTTATCCATATCAATTCCATAATTATAAGTACACCAGGAACAAACATTCAAAGTGTCGGCTATATCTGCCGCCCGAAATTCCGTTCCTTTTACCGGAGTATTCAAAAGTACAGCCTTACGGGGAATCCCCCGCATCAAATGTAAACCGAACTTTAGCCCTTTGGCATGACAACTATCGATGAGACTCTTAAAGCCATTCGGAAAGTATGTCTTGGAAGGTTCAAACAACCCATATTCATTGATCTGAATATCCGATGCATGCCGCTCAACAGAAAAATGAGTATTCTCCTCCAACTCATATTCCCCAAACCAGCCATTATCGATCACAAAATAGACATACCCATAGGGTTTTAATTTTGTATTCATCGCTTCCAGGTTTGCAAAAGCTACTGCTTCATAACAATAAACTCCATAAGAATTGAAACTATTCCATCCCATGGGAGGTTTATCTGCCAACAGCGCTGTCTGTGCCTGTGCCATTGAATGCATGAACAGACTCACCCAAAAGAAAAAACAGATAGAGAAACTCTTCATATCCATAAAGATCATATTTAACGATATAGTAAAATCATGTACCAACAGGCCGCCACTTTTTGTGGCAGCCTGCTATACATTACGGATCAATAATCATAACCTGGAGTTTTTCCCAAATTCGGATTCTTAGTCAACGCGCTTTGAGGAATCGGATAAACATACATATAATCTTTCCAGCCGAATCCCATGGCTACAGGATCATTGAAGAATTTTATATATCCTTCCGTATCAGTACCTCCTGTTATTTCGAGCTTCGGATAATCAGCTTTTTTTATCCAGGCACCGGTTTGCTGTTTATTTACATATTCACCTTTATGCCAACGCTTCAGGTCGTTCATTCTGAAGCCTTCAGCCATTAACTCCACTCTTCTTTCACGACGGATTTCCCACAACACCGGATCTACAGCCTGGTCGCGCTTCGGATCGAATGAAGCATTTATATCTGAAACTTTCATTAAGGCAACACCTGCCCTCGGACGAAGTTTATTGATTGTCCGGTCAGCTACAGACTGGTCAAACTGCCCCATCTCCCATTTGGCTTCGGCATAATTCAACAGAGCCTCTTCAATTCTGAAAATCGGACAATCCGTTGTATTCTCCAGTTCACCGGCTTTTGCAAAAGAGAATTTATAGATAATATAACCCAATTCAGTCAGGAAGAATCCCGGGCTCGCCTGTTTTCTGAAGTTCGGATTATTCTGGACGATCTCGCCCGTATTCCAGTTTGTTACAGGGAGTGCTTTCACACCTGTACCGCTTCCTCCCTCACTGGTCGTTTCCAGTTTTGTCATCAGATCGATATATTCTCTGTCCTGCGGATCATCGGTATATGTCCAGGTTGTGTTAGGAGTTCCTTTATTTACTTTATAGGGAGGAGTAACCGTATAATACAAGCGTCTGTCCCTGTTCCTGAACTCGTCATACATCGTCTTATCCCCGGCAAAACCGGATTCCGGGTTATAGATAGGTTTCCCATTCGTACATAAATAACTGTTAACCCCATCCTTGCTCATATCATAGAACCAGGAAGAACTTCTGTTATAACGATTCAGCATATGCGTACCATTGGAGGTTGCATAAGCCCTGTATAAAATAACTCCGTCGACACCTCCCAGTTTCTCTGAATTGAATAACAGGTCGTAACGACTACACACATTCGGATAAGCATCTATCAGTTTCTCTGAATATTTTATACATGCATTCAGGTAAACTTCCGCCTCTGATAAATTATGGTATTTACGCCACGTACCTTCATAAAGAGCAAAACGAGATAAAAGTGCTCTCACGACATGTACATTGATTGTATTGCTGCCTTCTCCGTCAGCTTTAATATGTTCTTCCGCCCATATCAAATCATTCAATATATTTTTTGCAACAAGATCCCTTGGATCGCTCTCTCCGTATAGGATATCCGTATCGTTTTCCGTTAAAGTATGCTCAACCCACTGTATGTCGCCAAAAGTAGATAACAACTGATAATAACGTAGAGATCTGAAAAAGAGTCCGACACTTCTCCAATAATCCTTATCTGCCTGACTCATGGAAGATGCTTCAATGTTATCAAGCATTACGTTCGCCTTTCTTATAAAAGCATAATCATAATTAATCATATTCTGGGTTGGAGTCAGACGGTCGAATGCAAAGATCGACTCATTTCCAGCCGAAGAATAAGATAAGTTATCTGAGTTCCTATCCCCTTTGATTATATTGGGATTACTTTCCCCTTTGTAAGAAAATTCATCAAAAATACCATAAAGATTCCATGCATATGTTTTAAAATTATCGTATGTTTTAAAAGCTGTCGCTTCCGTCTGTGATTCGATCGGGAACTTATCCAGATAATCATCACAACTTATAAACAGAGAAGAGACCAGGACAATCGCTCCTATTATTTTTGTTTTTTTCATGACATTCATTACTTATTAAAATGAAACATTAAGACCAAAAGAATACTTCGTCATCAAAGGATAAACAGCTCCACCAGTAGTCAGTTCGGGATCCTGTCCTTTGGCCAGATGATGCTTCGTAAAAAGATCCTCTCCACTGACAAACACTCTGACCTGATTGATCTTTATACGAGTTAACCATTCTTGTGGAAATGTATATCCTAACGTGATATTCTTAATTCTCCAATAAGCGCCATTGGACAAATATTTCGTTTGAGTATATCTGTTACGTGCCGAATTTTCACCGTCGCGTTGATAAATACGCGGGTAATAACTATCTGTTTTATCCGGCATCCAATAATCGAGTGTATTAGCATGCAAAGCCGAGAACTCTCCGCATAAAGGCCATGAAAGCTGGCTGACAGCCCATACGTCTCTTTTTCCTATACCTTGAATAAAGAAAGAAAAGTCAAAACCTTTCCATGCGGCACCACCTGTGATACCAAAATGATACCGTGAGGTATTATTTCCGATTATCTTCCGGTCACCCGGATTATGAACCGTATTCTCTTCCTGAGAAATATCACCGCTTCCATTCAGGTCCTTATACAGAATATCACCAGGATTGGGAGTTGCCGTCCCTTTAATATAAGGTATACCGTCTTTTAGTTTTCCGTTTTTCAAATTGGCATCCAGGGAACCTTCAACGAAATCATCGACTGTATAATAACGGTCTGTTACATATCCCCAAATCTCACCCATTTTCTTTCCTGTATAGAAGTTTGCATCTTTCTCTCCGTCGGCATTCGTATCCCAGTTATTAGCCAGATTACCTGTCGCGTTCTCAAATCGGGTAATAGTCGCCTGCGAATCAAACAGATTAAAGCCGATCGAATAATTTACACTACCTATCTTATCTCTCCAATCCAATTGCAATTCCCATCCCTTAGTCTTCAAATCGGCAGAGTTCATAAAAGGAGCAGTCGTACCCAATACATCCGGCAGGTCAGCTGACGGTCCGAACATATCTTTTGTCCGTCTTACATAATAATCGAATGAAGCAGTAAATCTATTCTTAAACAAACCGAGGTCGATACCACCATTTACTGTCTGCACTTTCTCCCAGGAAAAATTCTGACTAACCAGTCCGGGAGTATTCAATGTCCAGAACTGAGTTTCTCCGCTTCCCAACCAGATTGATTTAGCAGGGCTCATAACCGACAGAAATTGATAAGCCGGAATAACCTGGTTACCGATATTACCATATGTTCCTCTTAATTTCAAATTTGACAGAAAATCAATATTCTTCATAAAGTTTTCCTCTGACAAACGCCAGGCTAATGAGAAAGAAGGGAAAAAACCAAACCGATGTCCGCTTGGAAATTTGGAAGAACCGTCATAACGCCCATTCGTTTCAAATAAATACTTTCCGTTATAATCGTATGTCAAACGATAGAAAGCTCCCAGAATAGCATATTCGGAATAACTATCTTTTCCGTCCAACGTTCCCGTGGCACTGGATATTGAAGGCAGATCCGGATTGATCATATCTGTTTTACTTTCCCAAAGCAACTCATAACGGTTGTTCTCACTATTGAAACCACCTGTTAATGCAAAATTATGCCCTCCAAATTCTTTCTCATAAGAAGCATAAATATTGGCAGCCATATATTGCGTATTACTCATATCCTTACGATAGAAAGAGTTTGTTCTGGTCGACTCCACCAGGAAATTCGTTCCCTGTACGAAATCAGTCTTCTTATCATAACGATCTTTTCTTGTATTTTTCTTGTCGTAGGTGAACTCACCGATAATTTTCAGATCTTTCAATGGGGATACTATTATTTTTCCCAATGCACGGAATACTTCGTCATTCGTTTCAATAGGTTCCAACAGATTGATCAGATTTCTGGGAGTTCTGAAAGGCAACTCTTCATCTCCATTATTATAGTAACCCAACGGAGAATATCCGGGTAAACCTGTCATAATTCCCCACGGATCGCCACCTCCATTTGTATTCGGTGCAGAAGTTTTACCTTTCGCATAGTTGATTGTTAACTGAGCAGTAAGCCATTTTGTAACATCCGAACTTAAATACGAGCTGATATTCATTCTCGTGTACCTGTCTTTATCAGACACGAGTACACCATTCTGATCAGTATAACCAAATGAGAAACGATAAGCAGTCCTGGCTGTCCCGCCATTTACTGAAAGGTTATGCATTTGTTCAAAACCTCCGCCTTTTTGTGTCATATCCTTTGCTATATCATTCAGTCTTAGCTGATAAGGAGTACTCCCCTCCATCGTATAACCATCCGGATATTTTGAGGGATTTTGTTGATATTCATCCAGATAAGACAACCATTTATCCACATCCTGTCCACTCCAGTATGTTGAATAACCGAAATCCTTAAAAGCCTTTACTGTTTCATATACTCCTGCTTTTTCTATCAGCTCATAAGGTTTGCTGACAGTCAGGTTGGTTGAATAATTAAACCTGGGGGTTTCATCCTTACTACCTTTCTTTGCAGTCAATAAGATCACACCATAAGCAGCTCTGGCACCATAGATGGCGGCAGAAGAAGCATCTTTCAAGACCGTAATAGACTCAATATCATTCGGGTTGATCGTATTGATATCTACCGGAACGTTGTCCATCAAAATCAGAGGTTCAGCTCCGGTTATATTGGTCGTTCCACGGATATTGATCTTGCTGCTTGCTCCCGGAGCTGCATTTTCTGTTTTGATTTGTAACCCAGGTACAGCCCCTTCCAGTGCTTTCGACATAGAAGTCACCGGTCGGCTACCTACCACATTATCCATATTGGCTACAGAAACAGCTCCCGTCAAATTCGCTTTTTTCTGTGTACCGTAACCTACTACCACCACTTCATTCAGACTCTGCGTATCTTCTGCCAGAACGACATTTAAGGTTGTTTTACCCTTCAATGCGATTTCCTGTGGCTTATACCCTATATAAGATATGATAATTTCTACATTATCAGAAGGAACTTCCAGCGTAAATCCTCCGTCAATATCTGTAATAGTACCGTTTGTAGTGCCTTTCACTGAAATATTTGCCCCGATGATACTTTCTCCGGTATGATCTTTTACCGTACCTGTTATCTTATGGGATTTCTGTGTGGGTTTAGGAGTCAATAGTATCTTTCTGTTTTCTATTCGGTAGGAATAATCTCTGAATACATCGTTTAATATTCCTTCAATATTCCCCTTTCGAATATTGACATCTACCTTTTTGGTCAAATCGACCTCTTCCGTACTATAAAAGAAAACAAATTCAGTTTGCTTTTCGATGGCCTGTATAGCTTCTTTCAGCGAAACATTAGACAAATGTAAATCAATAGATGCTTTTTGTGCATAACCATTAACCGCTGATAATTGAAGAAAAGTAACAGAGACCAAAAATAGTATTAGTTTCATTTTCCTAAATGAATTAATGTTAAGAAAGGGCATATCATTCCCTCTCGTGGATTTTTTTTTCATATGTTTGTATTGCTTTAAATTAATAAGAAGCTCTCGATTGTCGCATTTTGAGAGCTGATTTTAATTACACATATTAGGCGGATGTTTCCAGCATCTGCCTAATTTTTTCATTTTGACATTTATATCATAGGCTATCAGATTTAAGAAGGTGAATATTATATTTTATAAATAACTATGGTTTCATCTTTTATGGTATAATCGATACGAACCAATATAGACAACATCTTCAGGATTTCCTCTTTCGATTCATTTCGTATCGTCAACGAATACCTGGAATCCAAAGGAACCCCTTGTTTACAGGAAATAGAAATGCCGTACCATCGTTCCATTTTCCGAAGGATAGTGGAAAGACGTTCATCCGCAAAGACTAACTTTTCTGCAGTCCATAATGCATATTCGGCAGCATCTACTCGATCTACTGTATAACGGTTTGTCTGCCTGTCGAGAGATAACTTTTCATTTGGAGAAAGAACACGCCTTTCTCCGTTACTTTTCATCATAACTTCAACTTTACCTGACAACAGAACAGTTTCCGAAATATTTTTCTTTTCATAATTCTGAACATCAAAACGAGTACCCAATACTTTGACCGACATATCGGATGTCTCTACATAAAAAGGAGCTTTTACATTTGGCGTTACCTCAAAATAACCTTCTCCTATTAGTTTTACTTTACGAACTCCCTCTTCAAACTGATCCGGGTAAATCAATTTACTATTACTGTTCAGCCATGCCAATGTACCATCCGGCAATGTCACAGAACCTTTGTGTCCGGGTCCCATAATAGCCTGGTTCATGACAACATTCACTATTTGAGATGTATGTGGTGTACTCTCTTTTCCAATAAAAAATGCCATGGCGGAACAGGCTATCAGCAAAGCGATCGAAGCTGCAATCTTTACCAAACGTATAGAAATACCATTTTTACTCTTTCTATTTTCAAATGCCAGTGCATTTTCCCTGAAACGGCTGAAAGCATTGGCACTCTCGCCATAGCGTGAAGAGACAGCGGCTTCCGATGCAAACCATAAATCTCTCGTTGTGGCAAACTGCCGCTGATTATCTATATTTTCATCCAACCACTCCAGTAATGCTCTCATTTCATTTTCCGTAGCAGTTTGATTCAAATATTTTATAATAATATCTTCCATTTTATTTCTTATTTATATCTAACACATAAATATTTCATTTATCCCTTGCCCGATACTTGAAAATAAACATCATTTAACACATAGTCTGTTACAAACAGTCGAAAGGTCAAAATTCGGATAGAAACTTGTATCGATCTATAAAATAAATATCTTTGTAGAGGAGAAGGCGCTTATTAGATTTGAAAAAAATGCATAACGGATACAACATGACAAAAAATGATACCTTGAAACAAGATTTTATCTTTTTCGAGGATTTATTTCATATCTATTATTGTCCGTTACTTGCATTCGCTAATAAATATACGAATGACAAACAAGCTTCGGAAGATATAGTTCAGGATGTTTTTATGGCTTTATGGATGAAACGGGACACGATTAATTTTAATGACCCAATAAAGCCTTATTTGTATAAAGCCACATATAATAAGTCAATCACCTATCTTAATTCATTACAAGAGAATGTCAATATAGACGAGAAAAATATTAAATTACAATTACAGCAAAAAATTATCAGCTACGATCTGCAGGATTCATTATTACTGAAAGAAATATCAGAAGAAATCATTTCATGTGTAGATACGTTGCCCGAGCAATGTCGTAAAGTTTTTCTGTTAAGCCGTGGACAAGGGTTAAAAAATAAAGAGATTGCTTTACAATTAAATATCAGTGAAAAAACTGTAGAAGGGCACATTAGTAAGGCCTTGGCTGAGATTCGATCACATCTTAGAAAACTGGACTTAATGCCTGTGGTCGGATATATCTTATATCAATGTATAGGCATCTCTTAAAAGAATAATCCCTTATAAAAAATTATAGGGCTACCGCTTTCACTGTAGCCCTAAGACTTTAATCAAAAACAATTGTTATAGTGTAAACTCACCTTCCAGGCGGATATCATCCGAAGCAGCACCGACCATAACTTTAAAATCTCCCGGTTCTACGACCTGTTTCAAATCCATATTATAAAGAGACAACTCTTCTTCACCCAATGTAAATGTAACTTTCTTGCTTTCACCTTTCTTCAAAGTAACCCGCTCGAAAGCCTTCAACAGGATCGGGGCCTGGGAAACAGAAGCTACTTTGTCGCAAATATAAAGCTGTACAACCTCTTCCCCATCGCAGTCACCCGTATTGGTTACCGTACAACTGACTGTTTGCAAAGCATCTTTACCATTTCCCTTCTGCATTTCCAGCTGACCGTATTCAAAGGTGGTATAGCTCAGCCCATAGCCGAAAGCGTACAGAGGAGTTCCTGCTTCTTCTACATAGGCACGTTGCTTTCCCTGCGAATAGAATAACGGCAGCTGCCCTTCGCTACGGGGAATAGAAACCGGCAAACGTCCGGCCGGGTTATAATCACCGAACAAAACGTCAGCTACAGCCGTACCACCCTGTTCACCCGGATACCAGGCAGTCAGCAAAGCCTGTGCTTTTTCTGATGCCAGATTCATGTTCAGGGTACGTCCCTGAATATAAACGACCACCAATGGCTTACCGGTAGCGGCTACCGCTTCCAGCAACTTTTCCTGATCGCCCAACAGGCGCAATGTGCTACGGTCGAAACCCTCACCGCAATCCATATCCGAAAGGATTTGGTTTCCCTCATTCGATACGGTAGCCGCACCTGTTCCGATATACTTCGTTTTAAAATCGCGGGCACTGGAACCACCTACTACCAGAACGACAGCATCAGCCGCACGGGCAGCTTCTACCGCAGCTGGTATATTACTGGTCGTTACATCACGAATGGCACATCCTTTTACATAATTGACTTTCGTGGAAGGAGACACCGCTTTCCGGATACCATCCAGGATAGTCACTATTTCTTCCCGTTCCTGTGGAGCCGTATAATCGCCTAGCTGGTTATACATCATATCGGCATTCGGGCCGATCACAGCAATACTTCCGATATTTTTCTTCAATGGCAACACCCCCTCATTCTTCAGCAGGACGATACCTTCACGCGCTACTTCACGAGCCAGCTCCTTATGCGTCTTCGAACGTACTACCTGTTTGGCCTGTTCGGGAGAAACATACGGATTTTCAAACAATCCCATACGGAATTTCAAACGAAGCACATTAGCTACCGCCCGGTCGAGATCATTCATTGTGATAGCGCCTTCTTCCAATGCTTTCCGGAGATTCTTACCATAGGCATTTCCGCCCAGGTCCATATCGAGACCGGCCTTCAATGCCAACACGGCTGCTTCCTTATTATCCTTTGCGACCCGGGCACCTACGATCCCTTCGATACTTGTCAAATCAGAATAGACAAATCCCTTAAATCCCCACTGTTTACGAAGTACATCGTCCAGCAGATATTTATTAGAAGTACAAGGGATACCGTCGATTGAATTGTAAGAGGTCATGATCGTTCCCACACCAGCTTCGACAGCTTTCTTGAAAGGAGGCAGATAATCGGAAAAGAGTTGGCGCATACCTACATTGGCACGTGCTCCGTTATGTCCGGCTTCAGGTATCCCATAAGCGGCAAAATGCTTCAAAGTGGAAAACAAATGTTTACCGTCACTCTGGTTGTTCCCCTGCATGCCTTTCATAAAAGCAACACCTAAATTAGATGTCAACACAGGATCTTCCCCGAAAGTTTCCTCCATACGCGACCAACGCGGTTCACGGGCAATATCCAATACCGGACCATAGCCGATGTTAGCTCCCTGCGAACGGGCTTCCAGAGCGATCGCTTCTCCCATTTTATACATCAGATCCTCATTCCAGGTACTTGCCTGTGCCAGTGAAGTCGGAAAAACAGTGGTCCCGATAGCCATGTGTCCGTGCGGACATTCTTCGGCAAACAGCACCGGTATTCCCAAACGGGTTTCTTCCACAGCATATTTCTGTAAAGCGTTCAAAGCCTTAGCCGATAATTCGGGGTTCAAACCCGTCTCCAATGTCTTTTGTGTCCAGGGATCGGCACGTAGAACAGCCCAGAAGGAACCGATAGGCATCGCCTGCATCCGCTCCTTATATAATTCGGAAGGAACAACGCCGTTAGCTGTTTTCGTATACATTTCCCAACCCAACGGACAGCATAGTTGCCCGACTTTCTCTTCGACGTTCATACGCCCTATCAGGTCGTTTATTCTGTCTTCAATAGGGGCCGTCGCTTGCTTATATACCGGTTGCTGGGCCATAACCTGCCCGGCACAAGCAATCAGGCCGATCAATAAAGATGTTGTTTTACTCATATAATTATATTGTTCTATTTTTTAACCGTAAACTGCAGAGCAATCGGTTCATTCTTTAATCCTTTCGGTAGAGAGACTTTTACTTTGCCGTCTTTGTTTGTATACTTCACCGTTTTGTTTCCTTTCAGCATTTTCATCTTACCTGTCGGAATGTTTCCGGACCACTCGATTGTTTCAGGTAAGTTTTCTCCTTCCGGCAAAGCGTAAACAGCATATAAGGTTTTACCGTCTTTATCGGCAGTAAACCAAACATTGCCATCATTATAAACCGGAGTGATGCGGGTATTATAAATCGCTTTTCCATTTACTCTCAACCAGTCACCGATAACATGCAGGCGTTCTGTTACTGCATCTTCGATAGTTCCTTGCGGAGTCGGACCGACTCCCAATAACAAACAGCCACCCTTCGCAGTAATCTCTGCCAAAAGACCAATCACTTTAGTTGGAGATTTATATGGCGCATTAGGAACCCATCCCCAATCATTACTCAATGTAATACAGCTTTCCCACGGATTATTCAATTGCGTTTCGGGGATGCTACGTTCCGGAGTCTGATAATTCTCATTTCTTCCGCGGATCGTACGGTCAACAGAGATCAACCCCGGTTGTGTAGAAGTACGTACCTTCGCCAGCAACTTATCCAGATTGACATCCTCACCGGTCACCCAGCCGCCATCCAGCCAAAGGATATCGAAATTGCCATAATCGGTCATCAGTTCATCCATCTGATTATATGTAAAGTCCTGATAGTTTTTCCACCAGTCCGGATGGTTTTCCTTCTTATAATTCTGACGGCGGTTCGCTGTTGCGAAATAAGGATTCCAGAACCATTCGCAATGCCAGTCCGGCTTAGAGAAATAACATCCGATCATAAAATCTTTCTGACGAAAAGCATCGAAGACATGACGCGCCACATCTTTTTTCGGATCAATACCGAAAGGACCGTTTGCTATGGAAAAATCCGTATACTTCGAATCGAACATACAGAAGCCATCGTGATGCTTCGTTGTAAAAATCATATATTTCATTCCTGCATCCTGCATGATATCCGCCCATTTAGCGGGATCGAACTGTGTCGGATTTAAAGAATCCTTCAAGCCATAATACCACTTCTTGTATTCATCGTATGTCATATCTTTCTTGCGGGAGATCCAGTCTACGTCCTCGGAACAGATGGACCATGACTCTACGATACCGGGAACAGAATAAAGTCCCCAATGGAATAAAACACCGAACTTTTGATCTTGCCATTTATCCAGTTTATCCAAAACCTTTTGATCTGTAGGCCATTCATAGTCGGTTGAACGTTCGTGAACAAAACCTTGTACCTGTTGGGCGTTTACATTCATCGTCAAAACCGCCCCAGTCAGACAGCCGAATAGTGTTTTCAGGATTTTCATAAAATAACCGTTTTAATTATTGTACATTATTAATTTTTCGTTTAAGTCTACTCTTAACGGGGATTAAAAAAGCACGGCAAGATACAGAAAATATCCTAAAAACCAAAAATGTAACTCTGACAATATGTAACAAAAAAGATGTACGGATCTCATTACCGATCCGTACATCTTCACTCTATTAGCTATTCTATTTATTCCAGAGAACCGTCCAATATAACAGTTTCTCCTTTTACCAGTTTTACCGCTTTAACGATACCGCCATAGCGGACAGGAATAACCTCATCCTTCTTCGTCCGGTCTGCTTTTATCACAGCTTTAGTCAGTTTTCCGTCTTTCCAGAAAATATCCACTTCGTAACCTCCACGAGCCCGTAGGCCGGTAACGGAACCGGCAGGATATTTAGCCGGTAAGGCAGGCAACAGGCTGATCTCACCGGCATGACTCTGCAACAGCATTTCAGTTATAGCCGTTGTTATCCCTAAATTGCCGTCTATCTGCCAGGACTTCATAAACTCACAAGTCAGGTTCGGAGATAATGCCAGATCGAAATGGCGGTCGATCACACGTTGTACGCTGTCCGGTTCCTCAAAACGAGCCCAATAGACAGCAGGGAATGTTCCCGTCCAACTACCGCTATTATAAGAATAACCGGGACGACGATAATCGATCGTTTTTCTAAAAGCCTGGGCCAATTCCGGAGTCCCTCGCAAGGTAATCTGATTACCGACGGCGAATGCCCATCCATGTCCTACCTGGCCGCTCGCCGGATTGGAAGGTTCCCAATCATCGTTCCATTCCTGTAACTGTCCTGTTCTAGGACTGATTTTCATAGGAGCCAGTTTAGCATACGCTTTGGAAACATCTTCTTTGAAAGCACCGTCATTCAAAATATCAGCCGCTTTCATGGTATTCTCAAACAATGCACGGATGATCTGCATATCCTGCGCCGAACCGATACAAGCCCAACCGGTCTCTCCGTCCGGCTTCACAAAGCCATTCTCAAAGGATTCGGAAGGACTTGTCACCAGATAGCCATCCCTGTCGGTCTGAAGATTATCCAGATAAAACAAAGATGCATTCTTCAACAGGTCATAATGATCCTTTAGAAAATCTTCATCCAACGTAAACAGATAATGTTCCCAGATATGCTGGCAAAGCCACGCACCGCCCACTTGAAACAAGGAGTACAATCCGGTTCCTCCTACCATCCAGGTAGTCCGCCAGATATCCAGATTATGATGTGCCATCCAGCCACGGGAGTTATACAGGTTCTTTGCCGTTTTCGCTCCGTCGACCGATGTTTCCCGGATCATATCGAACATCGGGGCATGGCATTCGGACAGGTTCGTGATCTCTGCCGGCCAATAATTGATTTCCGCATTACAGTTGATCGTCCAGTTCGCACTCCAGGCGGGTTGCATATCCTGATTCCAGATACCCTGCAAATTAGCCGGTTGCGACCCGGGACGGGAAGCAGAGATAAGCAGATAACGTCCGAACTGGAAATACAAAGCAGTAAGAGCCGGATCCATGCCCGGTTTGTAGTCTGCAATCCGTCGGTTTATTGGTAAAGCAGCTTCCGCCGATTCTCCCAGGTCAATGCTTACCCTCCCGAACAAAGAAGCATAATCAGCCACATGTGCTTTATACAGGTCGGAATACTTCTTTGCCTCCAACGAAGTAAGATATTTCCGGCAAATCGCCTTTTCATCTTTTCCATTCGTATAAGGGTCTTTGTCAAAACCGTTAAAACTGGTTGCCGCCACAAAAGCCAGAGTAGCGGAAGTTGCCTCTTTCACATGCAGCTTATCGCCTGAAGGAGTAACCGATCCGCCTTCCTGTTTAACCAACAACCGCCCTTCAAAACGCATTCCTTTTCCCTCTTTATATACCGGAGGATGGACGCCCGTATAATTAGGATCGGTATGATAAGGAGCCTGTCCGTCAATCACAACCTGATCATCTTCTACTTTTACTCCGCTCTCGATCTGGCTTCCCAGACCGGCAGTAAATTCAATAGCGTTCTTCTTATCGGCCGAGATATTCATCACAATAGCCTGATCGGGATACGAAGCAAATAACTCCCGTTTATAATTTATCCCGTTCTGTGCATAGGTGATCGTCACCACTCCACGGTTCAGATCCAGTTCCCTTCTGTAACCAGAAACGTTCCCATCTCCCGGCCATTCCAACAGAATATCGGCAAGAGGCATATAATTCTGATTCCAGGGACCGAGCAAATTGGCATCGATCACTTTCTGTGCTTCCTGATTCTTTTCTTCCAACAACAACTTGCGTATCTCCGGAAGGACCTTGTAGGTTCCTGGCCGTTGCAAATCACGCGGTTCACCACTCCAGAACGTATCATCGTTTGTTCGGATAGTATCCCGGGTAACCCCGCCATACACCATTCCCCCCAAACGTCCGTTCCCTATCGGGGTCGCTTCATACCAGGATGCCGCCGGTTTATCCATATAAAGGATTGTCGAAGAAGTCTGCTTTGCCAGAGGAGGATCTCCGGCACAAGCCAATAGTGTTGTCGGCAGTAGCCACCAGACTATTTTTGCAAAAGTGTTTCTCATGAATAATTAATTATTTATCTCTATCCACTCTCCTTTGCGTGTATCAAAAGAAAGAATACCGTTCTCATTCGTAACTTCACCGGCATTTCCGGTGACAACCACTTCATCCGTCCCGAACGGCGAAGCGATCCGGATGGTACCGCCCTGCTCCGGATAGATACGGAGTTTGGTAATCTTGCCGTCCTGCTTTTCTGCCGAGATAAGGAAAGCACCCATAGCACGTAAGTTATCGAACGAAACGTTCGACCAACCGGCAGGGATTGCCGGGAATATCCGGATAATACCTGTATGGCTCTGCAACAGCATTTCCTGGATACCGGAAGCAAAAGCAAAATTTCCTTCCAACGTGAACGGGCGATAAGTAAATTTCGATTTGCCTGTCTTTGTCTGATCGCCGTTCGCATGGAATGTATTTCGGAGACAGAAACATTCGGCAAATGTACGCAGTTCCTGTGCGGCACCTTCGCCATCGAAAGCACGGGCTTTCATGTTACCACACCAACTATATGAATAGCCAGTCCAGTAATCAGGACCATAATCCTCTAATTTCTTAATTGTAGCCCGGATGATCTTCTGCGATTTTTCTCCCTGGCTCCAATCCAGTAATCCCAGCGGATGAATAGCCATCGCATGAGAGAAATGACGGTGGGACTGATCGTATGAGAAACCTTTTGCAAAGGTCAGGGCACCCTCTTTATCCGTATTCAGTTCCGGTAATTGTTTATTCAGTTCCTGCCAGTGAGCGGCCTCTTCCGGGATATTCAATTCACCTGCCAGCTCTGAAGCAGCGCTGAAAGCGAACTTCATTAAGGCCAGATCATAATTGGTCATATCTTTGAACCAGGCATTGATCGAATTATCGTATATCTCCGGACTGGAACTCATCGTCAGTTTACGGATACCCTGCGCATCCACTACAGATATCTGCTCCAGGAATGTAGCAACCTCTTTCAGGAAAGGATACGCACGATCTTTCAGAAATTCACGATCCATCGAATACTTCCAGTGAAGATAAAAATGTTGTGCCAGCCATGCTCCGGCAGTCTGCGACATAGAATACTGGATCCATCCTCCCATCGGCACGCCCTGCAAAGTACAGACACCGGGCACATTCATACCATCCGTTTCAAAATACTGCCGGGTATATTCTTTGTAGACATCCCTTTGATTCCATAACGTATTCAGATAACCCAGGCCTTCTTTCAGATGATTGCCCGTATAAGTCGGCCAGTAACTAAGCTGGGTATTCAGGTCATGGTGATAGTCTCCCTTCCAGGGTGGTAACTTACCATTATCCGCCGTCCATACCGCCTGCAAAGAGATCGGGTAAGAATCCTCACGGGTAGCAGAACCGTATTTATACATTTCATTGTCATATTGTTTCTGTAAAACAGGATCGGGAAGTGTTACGGAAGACTCTGCCCAGTAATTCTTCCAGAAACTCAGATGAGACTGATAATCCTGATTTACACCGCGTGTCATCGCTTCCTGCGTTTTATCCGACGCCTTATCCTGTTCCAGCGAAGATGTCACGCTCCACACTCCGCAAAGAGTCTTTCCTTTTTGCTCCCAGCGTACATTTACATCATACGAAAAACCATTCCAGCCTTCCTGGTGATAGGTAATCTGGTTGGCTTCTTCATTTATCACTCCCTGGTTGTATCCGAGACGGCGTAAATCCTGTCCCTCTACAGAGTTACCCGCTTCCGATCCACCTGTACTATATTTAGGAGAGATCAATGTTGGAGTTATCGATGACGGTAAATTCTCAAAAACAAACCAGCCGACCGGCTCAGTAGCATGGACAAAGGTTTTCAATGTCGTTCCGTTCTCCCAGACCGCTTCACAAAGTGCATTATTCAGATACAAACGAACATCGGACGGAGAACCCAGTTCTTCCAGAGAGAACTCCAAAGCCGCCCCCGGTATCTTGGACGGAGCCGGTTGCTGGTCATAAGGCCAGTCATACTTCTTCTGTACCGGCAGGTAATCCCCTTTCATCACCTGCTCACGAACCCAGGCGAACCGGTTATTCGGTCCGGAAATGCTATCCATCGGACGAAGATCCCAAAGATCCGTCCTGTCCAGTGAAAAGCGTAACGCCGAATCTCGCTGCCACACCAGGGCACCGACTGTCGCATTTCCCAACGGCATTCCTTCATCCCAGGTCTTTGCCAGATCCGGGAACTGCAGATCGCTCTCCGATGGTACCACCGGCAGGTCTACAGATACATTACAGGCTGTCAGCAGCCATACACTTCCTATCAGTAATAAGTTTTTCTTCATAATATAATACATCTAAAATTCTATTTTATCAACTCTCCTTTTATTCCGAAATCATCGATAACCAGCAATCCATTCCCCTCTTTTACTACGGCAATATAAAAATCCGTACAGTCCGGAGTCGTGAAACGGACATTACATTTTCCGGGACGATTCAACTCATAGGAAAAGACCTCCTTACCGGTCGACAAGGATTTGCCGACCACCTTATAAACATCCTTGGTATCTACCTTGTAATCAAATTCGACTTCATATTCCTGCCCCGGAGCGAAACGGATCATCGAAGGAGAAGTACGATATACCTCCCCGTTTCTTTCGCGCCAGGTAGCCAACGACCAATTCCCATGGATTGTATTATCCGTATAAACATCGTGTTTTTGGGACAGATGAGTGGTAAATGCACTGGGCTGACAAGCGATAAAAGGTCCCCATCCCTCATCGACATGTTCAAAATCTTCAAAATAATCATAACCTGTTTTCTGTGCTTGGGGACATTCCACCAGACGGACATCATCGAAACACACGGCAGCTGTATCCTCCGAAGCTATGCCTCCATTCAATGAAAGAACAATCTCTTTTTCGCCTACCGGCATACGGAATGGTATCTTCAAGCGCTGCCAGGTTGTTCTGAAACGATCCGTATTATCCGTAAAATTCATTACACGGCTTTCCGAGATGGAGGTCCGTTCACTCAGCGTTTCCCCACTTTGTATCGCCAGCACCGCCTCTTTCCGGCCGATGACATTTACCCAAACAGAAGCGACATATTCCTTACCCGGTATCAATCCGTTTACTACCTGGCTGACACCAGCTGCATCCATTCCTTTTATTTCCAGATAATCCTGCCCGTAGACTGTTTCCCTGACAGCCAAAGCATCCGTAGCTCCCTGTTTCTTCCAATAGTCGAATGACTGGCTATCGAAGCCGGTATCTTTCACCGGACTACCCTCGCTCCAGATCATTTCCGGTAAAGGAGCCATCTCCTGCTTATAAACAACATATCCTTTGTCCGGAAGAGCATCTATCTCTATCTGACCGTTACGGACAGGAAGAGTCCCCGCCAACTTACGCCCCAGATCGCTCAACTCATACAAATAAACCGTTTCCTGTTGCTTCCAGGATGCCGGTAACTGCCAGGTCGTTTTCCCTCCCCGCACATTATAATGGTAGATCTTTTCTTCTGTTTCCGGATTCCAGGGAATGAATACACAGTCTCCCGTCATTAATATCTGTCCTTCCCTTTTAATTAGCGTACCGTTCTTCCCGTCACCAACTGCAAGCAAGCCACCCTGTAATACTGCACGTGCCGTATCCAATTGTAACACCGGATAATGCATCAAATATCTGTAAGGTAACTGTTTGGTAAAAAAGTTACGAATCACACCTTTAAAATCACGTCCTTTCTGCCAACCCATAAAACCGATCTCCGCTCCCCGGTTATATCCTCCGAGTAAAGCCGGATGAACCGCGTACCCGTCCCGGTACTGATGGTGAACAAACCGGTGTATCAAACTTTTAGCCTCCGGATTATAATGAATCCACACAGCCTCTTTATCAAACACATCTGCATCTTCCGTCCATACAGCCCAGCCATTCCGGTTAAATAATCCGGCAGTCCGATGAGCCAGCCAACGGTATTCCCGGTACGTATCGAGATAAACAAAAGACAGGTCGGGCACATCTGTTTTCAACCGGTTCAAACGCTCCTCAAAAGTTCCTGCCAACATATCCGCCTCTTTATTCAGGAAATAAGACTGGTCCAGCCAGCTCCATGCAGGCATATCCGTCACAATCCGGTCATTGAAAGCTCTCGCTTCCGGGTAAGATTCACTATGATTGATATGAACTCCGATATGAGCATTGTATTTCCGGGCTTCTTTTGCCAGGAACGCCAGATCGTCCTTTCCTCCGGCCCGTTCATTATAATTACCGGAGTAGTCCGGATGAGCACTGTCATGTCCTTCGCTCTGATATCCTTTCAATTCGAGCATCTGTCCGAAACCATCGGTCGCCAGGTAAAATTTCTTGATGTTATCCAGCTGGCGAAGAAACGGGTATTGAGCACAACTGGCAAAGTTCATGGTGATCGTAGCATACGAATTCTGTATCCTATCCACACCGAAAGGAGCCGGATAGACTCTCTGCAAGGCGATTGCCCCGTCCTGCCAGTCAACTTTATTATCCTGGTTACAATCATCGGAGAGGATTACTTTTATATAAGGCAGATCGACCGCTTCGCCGTCATGCCCCCGGTAAATCCACTCGTTTCCCCAGATACCGGTAACTACCGGACCGGGTGTCTGCACCGATTGGTATAAAAACTGACGGGTAGTGTACATGGAATTACTTTCAAGAGTCGCCACCAACTTATCCGAGTTCAGCAACAGGATGGAGCCGTATTGACAAGTGTTATCGACGGATTTCTCTTTTAACGGATAGAATCTGTCCTTATGCACATTATCGGCTATGGATAAACAACTTCCCGGAACAGTCTCCGGAACAGATACCAGATTATGATCCGGGAAAGCCAGCGTCTTTACTTTGAAATCATCTCTTTCTTCTATTCCGGTTACGGATAGCTGAAATACGTTATCGGTCACCTGACAGCAGACCTTTATCGTAATCCCTATTTCTTTCACTTTTAACGTATACAATACCCGGTCGGCCTCCGTTTGGCTTGTCACCTGAGGCAAATAATGATCACCATTGATCTGGATAGCTTTTACATCAAAAGGTTGTCCGTCCAGCCGGGACTGATTTTCTTTCCAAAGATAAGACTGAACGGATGGAAAATCTTTATTCAACAGTACCTCCATCCGGGATGAAGATAAAATATAACTGCTTTTCTTCTTGGCAATCTCCTTCTTAGGCTCTTTCACCTCCCGGCAAACGACATTGGATATTTGTACATTTCCCTTATCATGCACACGGAACCCTGTCCGACCGGATGAGAGAGGAAGATTTGGTATGTATTTATGAGCAATCTGCTCCCCGTCTACATATACTGTCAGCGTGCGTCCGATACAATTCACTTTGATACGGCGCAAATGCCGGGCATACAATTTTGCGATATCACGGGCAATCTCTGTCTTACCGTCCGGTGTTTCCACGTACCAGAAGGCAAATCCAAGATGATCCGTTGCCTTATCACATCCCACATATATCCAGTCGTTTTCATTTACATAACGGAGCAACACACCCACCTGTGCGGACGAGTTCTGCGGCAACAGGTCGAACTCGACCGTACTATTGACAGCCGAAAAGCCATCTACCCATGCCAGGCTATCCTGTCCGCTTTTCAAATACCAGGTATACGAAGAATCGTTTACTCCTTTCTCCGGTTGCAGAGAAGCATAAGAAGTGACTGAGATCAAACAAAAAGCCCCTATGGTTAGGATTTTATTCATCTATTTCAAAATTTATAGTGCTTACATGATACATTACCTGAATATACAAAGATAAAGAGTGAAAATATATAAGAGAAACATATTTCCACTCTCTTTTCCCAAATCTCGTATTTTGCAAAATATATCACCTATTTTGCAAACATCAGGTACGGATCACTCCTTTTTCATTCTTCCATAATAGCCACCTTCGAGATGACCAGATCCGGTCCATTCTTGACTTTCGCCTTGAAACGGAGGATACCGTCGTTGGAGTCCTCGCGCATAATATGCAGTTTCACCCACGACTCTTCCTTATCTTGTTTGCCGGATTCGTAATCACGACCTTCAAAAACCAGATGTCCCGTACGTCCTTTCTTATCCTTGTCGGCAAAACAGACATATAGGGAACCGATAATTCCCGGCGGACACTCGATGGTCAGTTCCATCTCCTTACCCTGCCAGTCCGGAGATACTTTCCAGGTCGTTTTCTTGTTGGCAAATGTCTTGTCCGGATCTGTGCAATCGATATACAACAAAGCATTACTGAACTCGCCCGTTACCGTACTTTTCAGCGGTTCGACAAAAGTAAACATCTTCTGCAGCGAAGGAATATCTTTCTCCTGTGAAGGGTTGAAATCCTCTGAATTCATATAATGCAATATGCTCTTCTTCAACTGCCGGGCTGCCGGGTTCTTGTCATCTTTCAGATCGAAGCCGCAAACAAGCAATTTACCCTTGCCCACTTTCAGTTCAAAGATAGCGGCCAGCTTGTTATTCCGATGAAAATCATCCACCGGCTGTGCGATCGGCTTATAATCTTCCGGATAATCATTTATATAAAACGCCCTCGCATCCTTATAGACAGACTGCCATTGCCAGTCGCTATGAGAGTCGGTAGGGAACTGCGCAAACAACGGATGTTTATCGCGGACCACCATCCCGATCGTATTCTTTCCCTGGCCGGGGAAGAAAGTCAACGACCAATATAAAGGATAGTAACTGATCTTATCGCATGTTTCCTCTGTACCCAATGCTGCCGCCTGCAAAAGCACTTTCTCTCCTTTTTCAAGACGTTTGATACATTCCGCATCCATCCGGTCCGTTATATAAACGGTTCCTGCCGGCTCTTTCCGGAGATCCGCAGACGGGTTTACCGACGGATATACCCAGATATTCCAGCGATTGGCTATCGCCCGTCCCTGCAAACCAACTTCGATCGTCAGCTTTTGAGCAGTAGTAACCTGTGACAAGTCACAACTGATTTTTCCTCCCAATTCCGAACTTCCGGCAGGCCAACATTGTGGAGCCGTTTCCCCGGAAGCGATCAGGTTACTGTTCGCATCCTTTATTTTCCAGTAAAGGCCATCTTGCAAATCTTCCGTCCCGTAATGCGCCAGTTGCATCCCGGCAGTAAACGGTTCCTTGTTCTCCCAGACATATTTCGGCAGACGCAACAGAGCGACTGTCGTATCATGGTGCGCCCGGAATTGTTCGGGTGTGGTAATTCCTTTGCTATCATAAAAAACATCCAGCCATCCGATCAGCGCTTCCCCTTGTCCCTGATAATCCTGCATGCTGAGCAACTGGATTCCGGCACAGGAAGGGGTACGCAGGAAAGATTCTATCTCATATTTATACATGATCTGGTTGAGGGCACCCGAAGCTGCGACAAACTCTTCGTTCTGCTCTTCGATCCCGTTCTTACGTGCCTGCTCACGAAACTCTTCAAAATTTCTAGCTTTCAGGACACCGGTGTATTTCTTTATCTCCTCCCATTTTGGATAGACCGGCCATTGTCCGATCTCATGGGAAAGGATAGGTATATCCGATTTGGAATAAACATCTTCAAAGTCCCAGGCAGTGGAAGCTCCTCCGCGCAAACCGCGTGTACTACCCAAGCCATCGATATAATGGGTAGCCATATATTGGTCGACCGGCATGACTTTACGGGCGGTCGATACAGCATACAAACGGCGGGAGTCTTTTTCCCGTAAAGGCTTCATCCACGATTCCATTACTTCAAAATCGGAATTGCCCAACTCATTACCGATACATTGCATCACAAAAGAGGGATGATTACCGTAGGCATCGATCATACGGACCAGTTCCTGTTGTACATAACGGTCTGCCGACGGATTTTTCCCCAATCCCTGCGGATGACCTTTCGTATCCATTTCTTTCCGTTCCTTTTGCTCGACAGACATCCACCAGTCTATCCAGATCGTTTCAGCCTGGATATAGATACCGATCCGGTCGGCAGCTATAAAAGCGGCTTCGGGCGGACACCAGGAATGGAAACGGACATGATTCAGTCCGTAGTCTTTATAGATACGGAAGATACGCTCCCAGTCCTCAACCTTACAGGAAGGATAACCGGTCAGCGGGAAATGGACACAATCGAGGTTTCCACGCAGGAATACAGGTTTTCCGTTGATCAGTATCTTCGATTTGGAAGAAGTTACTTCACGGAAACCGAATTCTATCTCACGGGTATCGTATATTTTCTTTTTATCCTGTACGGTAACTTTCAATTGATACAAATGCGGGGTAACATCATTCCATAGCTTGATGTCAGTTGGCATCGTAGCCTGGAAGTCCAGCACATTCGCACCTTTCTGTAAAAGCTGTTCGGTTGTCCGGGTGAAAACGACTGCTCCACTCTCCCGCTCCGACAGTTGCCAGGAGATACGGGCATCCACTTTCTTGGCAGATGTGTTCATGATGGTATCCGTTACCTGCAAAGTACAAGGAGAAACCTTTGTGAATAACTGCAGATTAGAGAAATGGACGGCTTCGACTGCTTTTAACTGCAAGCGACCCACCGCACCGTTCCAGATACTTTGTGTATATTCGGTATAGACATGGCCTTTATCGCCGATGTTATAAATCAGGTCATTATCGATACGGATCGTCAGACGGTGTTTCCCGGGAGACAAATAACCGAGGTCATGGTAATGGGGAGTAGAGAGCGCATCCTGCACGGATACTTCTTTCCCATCTACAAAAACACGCGACTCCCATAAGACACGTTCCAGTTCCATCCGGATATGTTTTCCGTTCCATTCGGATGGGATTTCAATTTCTTTCGAATACCAGGCAGGAGCATAGTATTTATAGGCACGTGTCAGTATGCCGAAATCAGAACCGGTAGTTTTTTCGCCATACTGCGCTTCGTCGGTTGTACCCGGCAAAGTTATATGATCAGTGAAAGAGGTCCCCTGCCAGTTTTCTTTCAATCCCTTGTCTTCGGGATCGAGCCTGAACTGCCAGGTTCCGCTTAGAGATTGAGAGTTTTGTATCTGTGCAAAGGCCGATACATACAAATTTACTAATAGAAAAAAGATTACTTTAGAGAGTTTTTTGTTCATATATATCTTGTTATTGCTAAAGGTAAATATTTTTGTTATTATCAGAATCAAATGTTTCAAGATTGTCAGTTTGAGCTATCCCCTTATCAAAGAGACTTCGCTATTACAAGTTCATTTGCCGTCTGCTTCAGCTGACGGTTTAGTAAATGATCTATTTCTTTGGACTTTAGTCCCATTTCAAACACACTCTCCATGCTAAGAGAAATGTGGCTAAAGCCAAAAAGAGAAACAACTTGTAATCCGTCAGCTGAAGCAGACGGCAAATAAACCTGCAACAAGACTTGTCTTAGTGAGGACTTAGCTTATGCTAGAATAAGCTCAAATCTTTCTAAATATAAACTGACATTTTATTCAGTCATAAACTTGAAATTATATTCGTTGAACGACCACACCTGTTTTCCTTTCGGGAGAATTGCTTTACCTTTCTTTCTGCCTTTTTTGTCGACAGTAACAGTCAGGTCGATGCGGGTGTATTCACCTTTTTCAAAATTATAGGATGAACCGTCATCATCGTAAAGAGAATACGTGGCCGGTTTATTGCCGTAATGACGTACTTCCAACGGATATTTACGGTCTTCAAACTTCGACATGGCAGGCCATAAAGGGATTATACCGCCATCCTTCACATATACAGGGATATGACGGCCGGGAGCCACTGTGATCACCTCTCCTTCACCGGCAAACTTCCCGGTATAGAAATCGAACCATTTTCCCTGAGGCAAAACCACTTTACGCTCTTTCTCTCCGGCAAACAACGGAGCTACCAATATATTTTCACCCACCATAAACTGGTCTTTCACTTCCCGGCGGATAGCCATTGCATAGGGATTATCTGTTGCATCCAGCCGACCTTCCACAGTCTGCGCTTCGGCAGCATACCCCTCTTCCAGATTCATCGCACGGACCGGAGGTGTCCCGTAGAAAGCATAATCGGCAAACGCGGTATATAAATAAGGAATCAATTGGATACGTAACAACGCTATCTCACGAATATCGTCCTCTACATCCGTAAATGTCCATGGCTTGGTCCCGTCCGCCCAGGCATTCAACTGCGCTATCGGCGAGAAACAAACTGTCTGCATCCGTCGAAGCCACTCTTCCGACGTTTTGGAAGAACGAACTTCCGGCGTCCACAACACACCGATGAAAGAACTGTTTATCAATGCTGTGATAAAACCACGATGATCATAATAATCGTTATACAGCACATACGGATAGGCATTCGTTCCGGCATTACCGGCACGTACCTGTCCATAAGTACGTAAATTCTTTTCACGATACATCTTCACCGTCGCCTGCTGCATCAGCGAACCATACAGATTACGGAGCTGTTCCGCCGGAATACCGGAAGGGAACGTCGCCACATCAGGCCAAAGCCAGGAATCGTATCCGTCGTTTTCATCCATCTTATAACCGCTCACTCCCAGATCGAGCTGGTGTTTACGGAAATGATCGGTCATGATCTTGCAGGCTTCCGGCATCGAATAATCAGGAACCTCTCCCAACCAGACCGTATGTGAACCCGTATACGGCTTTATCTTGTCATAAACCTCACTATGCTTAGATACATACGGATTCATCCACAGATTCAACCGGATATTCTCGTCGAGCATATCTTTTACAAAACCGGACGCATCCGGGAACCGGCTCTTGTCCCACTCGTAGGTACACGGATAAGCTTTACTATGCCATCCCGGTTCGAGTCCGATTACAGAAAGAGGGAATCCCCGTTTTTCAAACTCGTCGACTTCCGCTTTCACATCTTTGTCGGTAAACAAGGTCGGCGTACGATGCCAGAATCCCAATCCCCAGCGCGGAGGCAAAGCGCCTCCCCCATTGTACAGGTTGTAACGGCGTACAACGTCCAACATAGTCGGACCGGCAAAGAATACCATTTCCACACCTTCGGCGGGAACCAATACTTCTATATTATCTGAATAGGGTTGTGCTGGCCAGGTACGATCGGTGTTACGGTCTTGTTCCTCCGGGGCATCCGGACCTTTACGAACGGCTGTTCCGACCCAAAGATCTATGTAACGCGCCGAATTGATCAATACGCCGTAACCACGGGAAGAGATAAAGAAAGGAACCGGCGCATGAGTCCGCCCGTTATCGCTACCGGTATAATGGTCCATATGCAAACGCATGATTCTTCCGCGTTGTTCCACCGTCTTGAAATTAAGACCGAGACCGAAAATTTTCTCCTCTTTTTCCAGAGGGAAACTGATATAGGTTTTACCGTCCCTCAATTCAATCTTCACGTCGGCCGGAGATATCGGCAAAGCTCCATCCGGCATCTCCTGAAGGGCTTCTCTTTTCGGCGTAATGTCAAGTTCGCTTAACAAGTTGATTTTCTCCGGTTTTCCGACAGATAGTTTCCAGACTCCGGCGTACTCGCCAGTGCCCCAATCTTTCGAAGCAACATTCGATTGAGCAAAAGAAACAGCCACGTAACCGATAGCTGCAAACAATAAGGTAAGTTTTCTCATGGTATTGTGTTCTACATATTTAGATGCAAAATAAAACTATTTAATCAGAATAACAAATGGATGGAAGATATTAAAAGATGGATAATATTGTGATCGGTTTAATCTTTATACGAAAGGCTTATTTCTTCCTTATCTTCTGCATTTTGTATCCTTTAATTTTGTACCTTGGTTCCTGTCTCTTTTAGCGGCTGATAATTGTCGGCCATACGGTTGATAATTGTCAGCCAATCGGTCGATGAATATCAGCCATACGGCCGACAGTTATCAACCGCTGATTAGTCGCTAGGGTAAATTGAATTAGTATGGGGTCTTTTTCTATTTAGCATGTATATAAATAGAAAAAGACTCCCTTTCTATAATTGAATTTATTCTACATACAACATCACTGTTCCGCCAATCGTATCTCCCTTCTTTAACGGCTTCCTGAACGGGGCATAATAACTACCCAGGAACATTTCATTTCCTGCCGTTACGAAATCTGCAACCAGGAAACGGATACGATCCTTCTCTAACCACGAACGCCAGTGTTGCTTTCCATCGGAAACTGCTGTCACCTTATTCCCTGCATGATCTGTAAGACCCGCATACCAGATGTTCCGACGCGTAGAACGGAAATCGTTACTTCCCAGCTCATTATAATCCAGACTCCATGACCAGCTCGGTTCTACACGGGGATTCAGATGAGAAGGCAAACCGGAGTAGAACAGCTCTGCCTCACCTACCGGACGGCTGATATGATCATCGGGATAAACGCTCCACAAACCGTCACGACGCCAAAACGTTTTATCGAACGTAGCCGGAGCCTCAAAAACCAGTCCCCACTGACGGGGATTCACGTCTGCCAGCGCATCGAAAGAATAGCTCACGGACAGTTTTCCTCCTGCATTGATAATCAGCCTATAACTTCCTTCAAACTCTTTATAGCTTCCTCTTACGGAAACAATCACATCGTTTCCGTCTTTGATTGCATCGATCTCCGCCGGTTTCCATTCGGTACAGATATCATTAAACAACGGTGTGTTCGCATTATGATTCGGATAACAACCACCGCCGTTCAAAGGCAATGCCATCAGCCACGGACCGCCGTTCAGGACTTCCTGCTTTCCCTGCTTCAATGACAGGATCTGTCCGGTCGTACGGCTCACCTCACAGGAAAAGTTTTTACCTGTAATACGATAAACGTCATTTGTTTTCTTCAGTTGAGTAGCTACCGGTTGCAGTTCAGGCAATTCGTTCTGGACCTGTTTGCCGACCGGAATGATATATTCGTCGGCTACAAAACCGCGCGGATCGGTGAATGACAGATAAAGTTCGTTCGCCTTATCCGGATTTTCGATCGGGATACGTATCTGACCGTTCTCTCCCGGCCGGATCGAAGCAAAAGAGATACCCTGCTCCTCCCCGTATTTCCAATGGATCTGCAACTCACTGAAATCCGTATAAGTATATCTGTTTTCTAATGCTACAGTCAGTTCCTTTGCCGGAGACAACTGAGCAGTATGTACCCGGACAGGACTGTATATCTTCTTCATATCCCAATATTCCGGCTTCGGGCGACGCCATCCGTCGATCGGCCCCCAGGGACCATAACCGACTGCATCTCCGTTCGGCATCTGGAAAATATCGTCGATACCCGACCAGATAGAGCCACCCAGCACACCGTCCGTCTTATACATATTATCCCATGTAGGAGACAAAGCCAGTGCCCAGTCGCTGCGCACACCCGGATCTGTTACCAATTCACTCCGGTTATATACATTCAGGTGGCAATACTCGCCATATACCATCGGACGTTCGCTTTTGGCAGCGACTTTATATCCGTCCGGTCCCGGATAATGGATATTTGCTATCGGGGCCGTGCTTCCCTGGTTGTTGAAACCGCCGTATGCCTGGTCATGGAACGTATGCGGACGTGTCGGATCGGCTTTTTTCACATAGACTTCCACCTGGGCAAATTCCTTGTTCCAGTAAGATTCATTCGCTATCGACCAGAAGATTACAGAAGGATGATTCCGGTAAAAATGGATTGTCTCCATATTTGCCTGCAAGACATACGGATAGTATTTGCTATCCTGATAATCGAGTGTTTTCCAGTTCTCGTTGGCATGATGGCCGATCCAGCAGACAGGCGCCTCCACCTCGACGAACATACCCAGTTCGTCACAGACCTGAAGCAACTCTTCACAGGGAGGGTAATGCGATGTACGGATAAAGTTACAATTTGCCGCCCGGTATAATTCGACATCTTCCCGTTCCAGTTCGGGTGTCATGACACGGCCTGTAAGCGGATGTGCTTCATGGCGGCAGACACCTCTCAGTTTCACTGGTTTTCCGTTTACCAGCAGACGGTTTCCCTCTATCTGTACTTCGCGGAAACCGAAACGTTTCTCGATCTGTTCTGTCGTATGGTCGCCATTTTCCAATTCTATCTTCATCGTATATAAATAAGGATGCTCGTTATCCCATTTTTGCGGATCACGCACTGTTCCGGTCAGCCAGCCGTTCCATGTCTCGCCGGGAGCCAATGAAGGAATCTGCCGGTCCAGCACAACCGGCAGTCCGGCAATAGAGAGGCGGGCAGCGATATTCTTTTCTGTTTCTTTCCCGAAGTTCGTTATTGCCAGGTAGACTTTTAAGTCGGCATCTTTATATTTTTCGTCCAGGTCCGTCACAATGCGTATATCCGAGATATGCACATCGGGAACGGCAAAAAGCGTTACTTTACGGGTGATACCTCCGAGCTGGTGAGCGGCATACTGCGTCAGGCTACCCAGCATATCGGCCAGCGATTCGCTACGGACTTTCAGTGCTAATCTGTTCACGCCCGGTTGCAATGCCGGTGTAGCATCCAGTTCAAACGCAGTCATACCTCCCATATGGGTCCCAATCTCTTTTCCGTTCAGCCAAACGGTACATTCGCTGGATACACCGTCGAAACGTAATTTAACCTGTTTACCTTTCCAGTCAGCCGGTAAAGTAAATGTAGTCAGGTATCCGCCGAATCCGGCAGAATCGACTTTAAATCCTTGCATCGACCACTGGCCCGGCACGATGATCGGATGCCATCCGCCAGCCTCTGCCTCCCGGTTCTGAAAACCGGCTTCCGGTGAAGGGTTGAACTGCCAGGTACCGTTCAGCGAGAGAACCGGATCATATACGCCCGGCACACTGTAAGGGATAGCTGTATAAACCGGCAAATGTTCTTCCGCATTCACCGTCGTATCGACCTGATAACTCTGCGTATGTGACAATGCCAGTTTCTGGTCGCCCTCGAACGGAACCGGTTTCTTCGGGTTAGAAGAATACAGGTTCAGTTCCGAGACCAATGCATTCGGGCCTTTCAATACTTCAAAGACCAATACCAGCTGCCCGTAAGCAAATGCCTTTTTCGGCAGGTCGATACGGTAACGTTGTTCTTTCCCTTTTTCCAACACGACAGGAGACTGTACCTCGTTTCCATCGGCAACGATCCGCTGTCGGCGCTCACTGTCAGAGAGGTAAACGACCTCCAATTGATAATCGGCCTGAATATCCATCCGGTCGAAAGCATAAATAACGGTTCCGCCGAAATTACATGTCCGGGCAGTCACGCTCCCGCCTATCTCATCGGGCATCGTATAATTATCTCCTTTCACCAGAAACGGCTGTTTGCCGTCCACGCCGCAATCGTTGGAAGCAACCGGGTGCAAGGTGGTTGTCTGTGCACTTACCGTCAGCACAGAGAGCCACAAAATCAAAGTACTTAGAACAGGCTTTCTGTGCCTGGATTTTTCAAGGTTATTCATTCCGCTTTTGTTTAGTATTTTCCACTGCAATATTACGAATATCTATCCGCTCCGCCTCTATGACCGGACGACAGAAAAAATGGGAAGAGGGAACAAATTCCCAATAAAAATGTACAAAACGGAACTACCTTTAATAATGCTCATGATTATGTTAATGATTTGTATATCTGAACAAAGACTATTTTCTTTGTACCCAATCCCGGATATCTATCCGACCATATCCGGCAGAAAAACAGGATTTGAACCAACAGAACCGACAACAGAACAACATGGCAAAAAAGAAGACTTTTACATTCCCATTTTATTTGCAGATACTTCCGGGAATGATCATAGGATGGAACGATATCAAAAAAGTTCTCCCACCCGGGAGGAAAAACGATCCTTATCCATATCGGAACAACTTAGAAACCGGCCGTCCGCTGGATATGTTGCGGACAGCCGTGAAGGTTACAGGCGGTGCGATGGTCGCATCCATGGCCGATAAATGACAAAATAAAGGAGGTATATCTGAAAATATCCCTCAAAAACGTCCCATTTCATCGAGGTTCGCCAGAATGGGACATGTTTGAAACAAGCTTAAACAGCCTTTTCTTTATGGATAAATTATCTTTGCCCACCTAAGAAAAAAGAACGAGAATGGTTAATATTCATGTATTATGCACCGAATTATCTCTTGATGCAATAGGACTCGTCATGGGCACAATTGTCCTGATACGTTCTTCCGACAACAAGCTACAAAGAGCATGGGGATTTCTCGCCATCACTTTGTCTATACTCTTGTTGCTGGACAATACTGAATGGGTTTATTTATATGGGAAAGGAGGTAAAGGATTGCCGGACCGTGCAATCCTTTTACTAGATCATTTATCTTTATGGCATATTGTGCGTACAGTTATATTCTTCCAGTTCTTCTCCCTGTTCCCCCTGGCCTCGCTGAAACCCGGATGGCTGACATTGTCCCGTATCACGAACTTTTGTATTCCGATCATACTCATTACATGTATCGCCTGTTGTTATGAGCTTTTCAACGGTCAATATACGAAACTAAGGTCTTTTTCGGATATTATAAAACATATTGATAAACAGGATGTAATCCTGAGAATATTCCTTTTTATTGTCAGTGTCATTACTCCTTCCGTAAACTTTCTGTTCCTGTTCTTTAAACGTTGGATACCCTACCGCCGTAAACAAAATCATTCTACGGTTATTTATATGAGCTGCTTCGGACTCATTATGTCAGGATATATATGGTTGATGCTGGGAACTTCCGGTCTGAGTTTCAACATATTCGGTTATCTGGTCATCGTACCGATGATCTATCTGAACAGGCTTTACCTGCGCAATGAGAACCCGTTGTCGCTCCCTCCTAACCCGGCGGAACAACTGAAATCGGAAAATGCCGAAGTTGTCCGGGAAATGGAAGCCTCTGTTACTGTGCTGGAGTTGAACAATCAGCTACAGAGCCTGATGAAAGAACAAAAGCCGTTTATAAATCCGGAATACTCTTTGTCCGATTTACTGGGAGAGATGAACACCAACGAGCACAGACTTACAAATGTACTGCGTTACAACGGTTTCTCCGGATTCAGGGAATATATTAACTTTATCCGCCTCCAGTATTTCAAAGAACAGGCGGCATTGCATAAAGATAGTACCGTAAAGGAACTGATGTTTAAAAGTGGTTTCACCTCACGTTCAAGCTTTTACCGTTACTTTTCAAGCATCGAAAAAATGTCTCCTACCGAATATATAGAAAAATTGAAAGAATAATCTATTTTCAATTCGTATACATCATGCACATACTACAATATTTCATATTGCTGTTACCTTTCTCTGCCAGCCTTTTCTGGGCATTGACTTTATTCTGCGGCAGAAAAGGGAATGTATATTCATGCAAAATATGGATACTGTATGCATTGCTGATCATATTGAATGCGTTCATAGCCACAGCAGGTGAACGTATCATTTTCGTAGGCAATCCTATCACAGAAACTATATTATTGCTTATCTGGGCGGGGTTTCTCTATTATACAGGTTATAAAATACATCATAAGAAGCAGACTGTTCCGTTTTATGATGCAGAACAGTCCTGTAACGAAAAGACAGATGAAACAGATAAAAGGGAAATCACCACGAAAGCTCATTATAAACTTCTTCCCCATTTCAACAGACTGATCGATGAAGAGCAGATATTTCTGCAAAATAATCTGCATATAGAAAAGATTGCCCGGATGCTCAGTACAAACCGTACCTATATTTCCAGACTGATCAATCAGGAATATCAGTGCAGCTTCTCTGATTATATCAACCTGAAACGGATAGAATATGCAAAAATACTGGCTCACTCCCACCCGGAACTGACACAGGAACAGATTGCAGAAAAAGTAGGTTTTACACACGCCTCCAGTTTCAGCCGCACATTCAAACAACTATCCGGACAAACCTTCAGGGAATGGAGCAGGAACAACCAGGAAAATAAAAACCCTATCCGGGAAAGGATAGGGTCATAATCATTATTCCGATTTCAAACTATCTACCGGATTGGCATTGGATGCCCTCCAACTCTGGAAAGTGACGGTACCGATAGTAATAACCAGTACGATCAGCAAGGCCAACAAATATACCCACCAATACATCGGTGTTTTATAGGCAAAGCTTTCCAACCACTTTTTAATGCCATAATATCCTACCGGGGCAGCCAGTGCAAAACAGATCAGGACAATATAAACATACGAACGGTTCAGCATCTCCAATATTTCCATATTCGTCGCACCATGCACTTTGCGGACACCGATCTCTTTCCGGCGGTATTGGGTTTCAAATACAACCAACCCAAAGACACCTACAAGCGATATAATAATAGCCAGTATACTGAACACCGTAATCAGGCTACGCAAGTTCTCTTCCTTATGATACAGTTGGTTAAATATCTCATCATAAAACTCGATATCATACGGATAAGACGGGTCTATATCTGCCATCGTATTACGGATATGGGAAACAGCACCGCGTATATCTGTTCCGGCTTTCAGGCGGATATAAGAAACAGTCATAGGAAAAGGTATATTACCTGTCACAAAAGCAATATTATTCTCTCCGCTACGGAGTGAAGTAAACTTCACATCACCGGTCAGACCTACAATACGACCTGTTTTCCACGATGTTACCTGATCACCGGCTTCCATATTCATTTCCATCTTAGCCGCATGGTTAAAGATATACACAAAATCTTCCGACAGTTTGTCTGCTGGCGAGAAATCACGCCCTTCCTCTACCGGAATACCCATGACACGCAGGAAATTCTGCGATACGGCTATCATAAAGAACTGAAACTCCTTTTCCTTTATATAACCGCCATTGGTGCTGTAACCATCCTTCGAACCTACTTTTTCCATGGCGAAAGCCACATCTTCAATACCCGAATATTCTTTCAGGCGGTTCACATACGTCTCATGCGATTTATTGTATATCTCCCCGCTCAAACGGACAATAGCGACCTGATCCTTATCGAATCCCAAAGAATATCCACGCATATAATTGTTTTGAAGGCGGACAAAGCTGGCACCGATAATCAGCAGGATAGAGACGACAAACTGAATACCTATCAGCACAGTACGCAATTTACGCCCGGAAGGTGAAAGTCCGAAACTACCTTTCAGTACCAATGCCGGAGGGAAAGAGGTCACATACCATGACGGATACAATCCGGCAACGATACCGGTAACCAAGGCTACAACTCCGGTCAGTAATATAACAGGCAGGTTACTTACTATTGCCAGGTTTGCATCTACGAAAGGCAAAGCTTCCGTACGTCCCAATATCCAGACAACGAACAAACTCAACAGCCAGGCAACCATGCTGATGATAGCCGCTTCCACCAGCAAGGCACGTCGCAATACGGCATCCGGGCTACCCAATACTTTCTGGGTATTGATACTCTTGATACGCATCGGCGTCAGAGATGTACTGAAGTTCGTAAAGTTGATAGCAGCCACAATGATAATCAATAAAGCGATGAAGAACAGCAACATGGTCACTTCCTTATTTCCACTTCGGAAGATCGTTCCGTCCTGGCTCTCATTCATATAATAGATACTTGTCAACGGAGTCAGTTTGATACGTGTATCCTCCCCTTTATCTATCTTGGAGAAGTCAAAGTTGGCATTGAAATTATCCACTACGGTCTGTGCTGATTCAGGATTATCCAGTAACAGATAGCAAACATAATTACTAGCTCCGAAATTATCCCGTTGATAGGTTTCACCGATAGCTGTATAGATCAGGTTACGCATCTGGGTATTACCGGGAAAATCCTTATAAACTGCTCCTACCGTATACTCGCGGTTATCTTTCGATTGTACACTTTCTTCCGCATGAAGTGCTTTTCCCACAGCCGGCTGGTCACCGAACATCTTGCGGGCTACACTCTCAGGCAGGATTACTTTTTCCGGATCATTCAGGCAATCGCGGTCCCCTTCAATGATCGGGAAATCGAAAACTTTGGCTATATCCGGATGACAAGTTTGTACCAACTCCCGGTAACCGATCTTCTGCCCGTTCTTCACAACAGAAAAATAGACAGCAGGATTGTAGGGATAGATCAGGCTACCTGCTTCGATATGGGGTGACGACTGGATGACCGACTCTACAAAAGCACGGGGCAGGATCAATCCAAAAGTACCTGTCTGAGTTAATTCAAGACGATATACCCGATCGGCAGTCGGGTGGCAACGATCAAAACTACGTTCATAGTTCACCTGTATTAAAATAACGATAAAGGCAGCAAAAGCAACAGCCAACCCGGCTACGTTCAAAAGGGTCGCCATCTTGAAACGCCGCAATACACTCAGAAAGTTTCTTAATATTGTTTTCATATTATTTGTATTTACTTTTCACCATCCAAAATGCATGCCAAAACATTAAACCATTATATACCAACACATTACCTCGCAACCATCAAAAAACAATGTCTAATAATTAGACACTATTGTCAAATTATTAGACATTGAAACGGGGTATGGTAAAATATCAGCTATTCAGCCTTCTATTTTTATTCCGATTTCAAACTATTCACGGGATTGGTACTGGCAGTTCTCCAGCTTTGGAAAGTCACCGTACCAATGGTTATTACCAATACGATCGTCAGTGCCAGCAGAAAAACCCACCAATATATCGGAGTTTTATAGGCAAAACTTTCCAGCCATTTTCTAATGCCGTAATAAGCGAGAGGCACAGACAATGCAAAACATAGCAGGACAATATAGATATACGAACGGTTCAACATCTCCAATATCTCACGAATAGTTGCACCATGTACCTTGCGGATACCGATCTCTTTCCGGCGGTATTGGGTGTCAAACACAACCAGTCCAAAAACTCCTACCAGCGAGATAATGATAGCCAGTAGACTGAAAACGGTAATCAGACTGCGCAGATTTTCTTCCTTATGATACAATTCGTTGAATACCGCATCATAGAATTCTATATCGACCGGATAAGCAGGATCTATATCTGCCATTGTTTTCCGAATATGGGATACGGCGTCATTGATGTTTGTACCGGCTTTCAGACGAATATAGGAAACAGTCAACGGGTATGGTATCCCGGTCACGAAACCGATATTATTCTCTCCTTTTCGAAGGGACGTAAACTTCACATCACCCACCAGCCCTACAATAGTACCGGAAGCCCACGATTCCAGCTTATCGCCTGCTTCTATATTTACTGCCTGTTTCGCATTACGGTTAAAGATATACGAAGGAGTCTCCGATAATTCATCTGCCGGAAAAAAATCACGTCCTTCCTCCACCGGGATTCCCATGACACGAAGGAAGTTTTCCGAAACGAAGATCATGAAAAACCGGAGGTCATTATTCTTTATAGAACAACTATTCGTGCTATATCCGTCCTGCGAACCCACCTTTTCCAAAGAGAACGCCACATCTTCGATACCGGAAAACTCTTTCAGACGGTTGACATATGTTTCGTGCGACTTCACATATATATCGCTGCTCAGACTGACAATAGCAATCTGGTCCTTATCGAACCCCAATGAATAGTCACGCATATAACTATTCTGTAAACGGACAAAACAAGCCCCGATGATCAACAGTATGGAAACGATATATTGAACTCCGATCAATACTGTCCGTAATTTTCTCCCGGACGGAGAAAGACCGAAACTTCCTTTTAAGACTAAAGCAGGAGGGAAAGAGGTTACATACCACGAAGGATATAGACCTGCGATAATCCCCGTAACAAGCGCGACTACTCCCGTCAGTAACACGATCGGTAGATTGTCCGGTATATTCAGATTTGCTTCGATAAACGGCAGTGTCCCGGCAGAACCGAGCAAATAAACGATGAACAGGCTGACAAACCATGCAAACAGGCTGATTATAGCCGCTTCGATCAGCAGTGCCCTGCGTAATACATTATCCGGACTTCCCAGTACTTTCTGAGTATTGATACTTTTAATACGCATCGGCGTTAGCGATGTATTGAAATTCGTGAAATTAATGCCAGCCACAACGATGATCAACAAGGCGATAAAGAACAATAATATAGAGACCTCTTTATTTCCGCTACGAAAAATCGTGCCATCCTGACTCTCATTCATATAATAAACGCTTGTCAACGGAGTCAGCCTGATGTGTACATCCTCTTTCTTGTTTATTTTGGAGAAGTCAAAATTTGCATTGAAATTATCAACTACGGTCTGTACCGATCCGGGGTTATCCAACAACAGATAACAAACATAATTACTGGCTTTAAAATTATCCCGCTGGTAGGTTTCACCAATAGCCGTATAGATCAGATTACGCATCTGGGTATTACCGGGAAAATCCTTATAGACCGCTCCAACCGTATACTCGCGGTTATCTTTCGACTCCACATCTTCTTCTGCATGAATCGCCTTTCCTACAGCCGGTTGGTCACCAAACATCTTACGTGCTATGCTTTCCGGCAGAATCACTTTCTCAGGATCATTCAGGCAATCACGGTCTCCTTCAATGATCGGAAAATCGAAAACCTTGGTTATATCCGGATGGCAGGTTTGTACCAGTTCCCGGTAACCGACTTTCTTTCCGTCCTCCACTACTGAAAAATAAATAGCCGGGTTATAGGGATAAATCAGGGTGCCTGCTTCAATATAGGGTGATGACTGGATAACCGACTCAACAAAAGCCCGGGGCATGATCAGACCAAAAGTCCCTGCCTCCGTCAGTTCCATACGAAAGACCCGATCAGCTGTCGGATGGCACCGGTCAAAGCTACGTTCATAATTCACCTGTATCAGAATGACGATAAAAGCTGCAAAAGCTACAGCCAGTCCGGCCACATTCAAAAAGGTTGCCATCCTGAACCGGCGTAATACACTCAGAAAGTTTCTTAGTATTGTTTTCATGATTGTTGATGTTTTACTTCCATCACTCAAATTACATGCCAAAACTAAAACCGACTGTGTATAAGAAGATTGCACATCACCCCTTAAAAAACAATGTCTAATAATTAGACACTTATGTATAATTATTAGACATCGAAACAAATAAAAGAAGCAGTGTTATTCAGACTTTATGCTCTCAACCGGATTAGAGTTGGCTACATGCCAGTTCTGGAAAGTGACCGTAACGAAAGTAATAACAGAGATAATAACAAAAGCCAGCAGGAATACCCACCAATACATCGGTGTACGATAAGCGAAGTTTTCCAACCAACGGTACATTCCATAGAAAGCGACCGGAGTAGCCAGCACAAAACAAGCGGCAAGGATGATCAGGTAGCTTCTGTTGAACATGACCAGTATCTGGGAGGTAGACGATCCCAACACTTTACGGACAGCCACCTCTTTCCTGCGGTACTCGCTCTCGAATACAACCAGGCCAAATACCCCGACAATGGAGATAAAGATCGCAATAACGCTGAACAGAGTGATCAGGTTGCTGATCTTCAATTCCCTTTCGTATGTCTGCTGCAGGATCTCGTCATAGAATGTAGTTTTGAAAGGATAAATCGGATCTATCTTTGTTAAACAGGCTCGCACATGTTTCATAGCCGCCCGCAAGTCACTGCCTGCCTTTACTTTTACATAGGCAGCTGCGTAATATTTACTGTCGACCTCCCGTCCCCAATAGTGCTTTCCCCATACATAAAAAGTCATCGGCGACACTTCATTACGGAAAGAGGCGAACTTGACATTCGAAATGAAACCGATGATCTCATCGCCATCGATCTTCTCTCCCAGTTCCAGATTATACATCTCCCGGGCTTTCTCATTAAAAATATAGCTCCCGTTTTCTTTCAAATCATCTTCGGGGCGGAAATCACGACCGTCTGTTATCTCGATTCCCATGACACGCAGGAAAGAGGGAGAAACAGGGATACACTGGAAATTGATATCCTGATCTTTGTACATACGTCCCCATCCCATATAAAAGTCACGGCTGGACAGAACCTGTTCCGCATAAGTGATATCTTCTATTCCCGAGAATGACTTCACCTCGCTGGTCAGGACTTCCTGGTTTTTATTGACTTTACTGTTCAATTCAACCACGATCAGTTCGTCTTTATCATATCCCAAGGGGGTATTTTGCATATACCGGTTCTGTAAATACATGAACAGAGAACTGATGATCAGGATAAATGAAGCGACAAACTGGATACTTATCAGTGCACTTCGAAGTACCCGCCCTTTCGGAGACAAACCAAAACTGCCTTTCAATACCAACGCCGGAGGGAAAGAAGTGATATAACAAGCCGGATAAATACCCGCTAATACACCTACCGCCACAGCTATGGCAGCTGTAGTCATAATGATACCCGACTGTGCCGAAAAAGACATGTCAGCATCTACCAGAGATGCGACAAAAGTCTGCCCGGCAATAAATAACAAACCCAGCGAAATAAGATAAGCCACGATACTCACAATGACAGCTTCTCCCAACAAGCTCGTCCGGAGCACGCTATCGGGACTACCCAACACTTTCTGCGTATTGATACTCTTGATACGCATCGGGGTCAGAGCAGTACTGAAATTAGTAAAGTTAATACCGGCTATCAATAAGATGACAAAAGCGATCGCAAACAGTACATGCATCGTCTGCCGGCTGGCTTTCGGCATGGAATCGAAAGAGACATTCGTCAGGAAATGTAACTTAGGCAGCGGTGTCATCATCAGCTCGATGCCGTCTTTCTCCCACTTGAAATCTTTTCCGAATTGCTGGGAGGCATCGAAATTCTTTTTGAAGTTTTCTTTGACAACTTCTATGTTGGAAGGATCATCCAGACGGAAGAAAAAGAAATAATTCTGGTTGCCATACTCATTGTAATTTTCTTTATCGGACATTTGCCGGTAAATAATATTCCGGACAGACGAGTTACGGGGGAAATCTTTAAAGACGCCGCTGATCGTGGCCAGTGTATTTTCGGATTCCACACTCATCAGACGTTTACCTATGGCCGATTCATTTCCGAAGAGGCGGCGTGCCATACTCTCTGGGATCATAGCTGTTTCCGGCTGATCCAGGGCAGTCTCGTTCCCTTCCACCATATCAAAATGAAAAACACGGGTAATCCCGGATGTTGCATTTACAATGGGATCCTTGAAGTTCTGTCTTTCTCCTCCCCGATCTACGCTATAAAACAACTCGGAATTCCAGGAAGACATAATCATTCCGGCTTTTACATGCGGGGATGATTCTGTAAACCCTCTTGCAAAAGGACGGCTGATAACAGCACTCATGCTACCTTGAAAATCCATATCCATCCGATAGATCGAATTGGCTTCCGGCTGGCAGGAGTCGAAATTGTTGTCGTAATTTACCTGCATCATGATCACCATAAAAGCGGTAAAAGCGATGCTTAATCCTAACACATTCAGAAGTGTCGCCATTTTAAAACGGCGAAGCACACTGATAAAGTTTCTAAAAAGAGTTTTCATATCGATTAATTATTACTTCGATTTAAGGTCGTTCCCACAAACAACTTTATTATAAAATACGTAATAATTTTACAGAGGTTGCATGATTCTCATTCTGTTTTTATACTTTCTACCGGATTTTCGCTGGCTGTACTCCAATTTTGGAACGAAACAATCAGGATCGTGATAGCTGAAACAAAAATAAAGGCAATTGCATACACCCACCAATACAAAGGTATCTTATAGGCAAAATATGACAGCCACCGGTTCATTGCATAATAAGCAACAGGTATCGACAGGATAAAACAAATCACCAAAATACGCGCATATACTTTATTGAACATGATCAATATCTGTGAGGTAGTTGCACCATGTACTTTTCGGAGACCTATTTCTTTTCTCTTATACTCACTTTCGAAGATCACTAAGCCCAAAACCCCTACTATCGAAATAAAAACAGCTACCAGACTGAACAGGGAGATCAGCCAACCGATACTCAATTCACGTTTATAAAGATTATTCAGGATCGTATCATAAAACGATACTTCGACCGGAAAATCCTTGTCTACCGAAGTAAACACTTTTCCAATGGAGGCAATGGCTTCGCGGATATTGGCTCCGGCTTTTATCTTTATATAGGCATATCTCGGATGAAAATCCTTCTCAGCCGGTACATAAAAAGCCATCGGTTCGACAGTGGTACGGAAAGAAGCATACTTTACATCATCTATAAAACCGGCGATCACGGCAGGAGGTGCTTCAACATAAGCATTCCCTGTTATATATTCACCTGCCACCAGGTCATACTGTAACCTGGCTGTTTCATTAAAGATATAAGCTCCTCCTGCCGATGCTGCATCTTCCTGATAAAAAGCACGACCGGATATAACCGGAATATTCATTACCTGAAGGAAATTAGGATCAACTGTGAATAATTTGAATGTTAGATCATTGCTTCTGTAGCCCCGTCCAAAAGTAGAATATTGATCCCCTCCTGACAATAAATCTTCGGCAAAAGCCACCTCTTGTATAGACGACTCATTCTTTAACTGGCTTTCCAATGTCCCGGTATTCTTTATCAACTTCCCGTTCAACTCGACAATAGCAACCTGATCTTTATCAAAACCTAAGGAGGAAGCAACCATGTAACGATTCTGCAAATAAATAAACAAAGCGGCTATGATCAATGCAAAAGAGATGACAAACTGGAAAGAAATAAGAAGACTTCTTAATTTTCTTCCGGCAGGAGTCAACCCGTATGAGCCTTTCAACACCAATGCCGGAGAAAAAGAAGTGATACGCCAGGCAGGATATACCCCCGCTAAAACTCCCACTGTTATGGCCAATATCCCCGTCAATGCCAACAAAGGAATATTGGAAGCCAACGACATATCTCCACTTATCATATCTGCAAGCCAGGTATTCCCCATTCCCCTTACAATAAACAGCGATATGATAAAAGAGACCAGACAGATTAGTACCGCCTCTACCAGCATAGCACAACGTAATACTTTATCAGAACCTCCCAGTATTTTCTGCGTATTAATACTACGGACACGTATCGGAACCAACGCATTACTGAAATTTGTAAAATTGATACCGGCAATGAACAATATCAATATAGCGACTGTAAATAAAACCAATACCAACGTACGATTACCCTTATCTTTCAGCGAATCAAATTGCGAATCCGCTTCGTAATAAATATCAGTTAATCGGGTTAGTCTTACATCACGTGTTTTCCAGTCGTACTCTTGTCTGTTTAAATGTTCTTTAAAATTTGCTATTATCTCATCTTTTTTATCGGGATTGTCCAATAAAACATATAACTGATAACCATTCGCATTCCAGTTATCCTGATCTACTTTCCCATTGATTCTCCAATATACAGCATTCTGTATCACGGAATTTGCCGGAAAATCTTTATATACGCCACCGACTGTAAAAGATAAATTATTATCCTTCAAAATTTTACCCACAGCCTGGTCGTTCCCAAATATTTTTTGCGCATAACTCATCGGTATTAGAACAGTACCCGGATTATTTATGCTCTCTACATTACCTTCCAACATCCGGAAATCAAAAATAGTCGCATATTCAGGTGTCATGGCATTTACCATACACCAAAAACCGACATCATCATTCTTTCCGGTTTCCGCCTTTAGCGTTAAGCGGCTTCCACTGGAAAAAAGCAATGCTCCTTTCTCTATATGAGGAGACGATTGAATAAAAGCATTGGCAAAAGGAGGAGATACGATTACCTGATTTCCCCAGTCCGGCGTATAAAGTCCTACCCTGAAAATCCGTTCCGCATTTTTCTGATACCTGTCGAATCCCCAGTCATATTGCAGCTGGATCATTAAAATTATAAAAGCTGCAAAGGCAACACTAAGCCCCAATACATTCAACAGGGTTGCCACCTTAAACCGACGAACTACTCCCAACAGATTTCTAATAATTGTTTTCATAATCGTATCGAATTAACGTTATAATCTGAATGATATATCCTCTTATGCTGCGCTATCCGTTATATCATTTTGCTAAATCCATTCAAATAATGTGCCAAAGACATAAATATGTAGAAAACAAGGCGTTGCTTATGCAACGCCTTGTCGGAGGTGTCCAATATTTAGACACAGGTGTATAATTATTAGACAAAACAAACCATGAATCTGTCTAATTATCTTTTATGCTATATACCGGATTCTCATTTGCTGTCCGCCAGTTCTGGAAAGTCACTGTCAGGATCGTGATAAAGAAAATCAGAGCGAAAGACAAGGCGAATACCCACCAGTAAACCGGAGTTTTATAAGCAAAGTTTTCCAGCCATTTATTGACGGCATAATAGGCTGCCGGAGCTGCCAGTACAAAACAAACTGCCAGAATCCGTATGTATGTTTTATTGAACATGATCAGGATTTGAGAAGTAGTCGAACCCAATACTTTACGGACACCTATTTCCTTCCGACGATACTGGCTGTCGAACACGACCAGACCGAAAACCCCGACCATCGAGATAAAGACAGCGATCAGGCTGAACAGGGTAATCAATGCACCCAGGTTTGTCTCCTTCTCATACAAATTATTCAGTACATCATCGAAGAAGCGGACATCGAAAGGATAATCCGATTGGATTTCACTCAACACCTTTTTTACATGCTCCATAGCAGCCAACTTGTCCGTTCCGGCTCCCACACGGATGTAGCCGAAGGTGGATTGTTCGTTACGGCTGGTTCCGGGTACGTAAAAGGCCATCGGCGTAACCTCCATACGGAAAGAGGCCGCTTTAATATCGGGGCAGAAACCGACAATTTCCGCTCCGTAGATTTTGTCACCCAACTGAATATCGTAGGCTTTCCGGGCTGATTCGTTGAAAACGTAGACACCCTCTGCCGTCAAGGCATCTTCGGGACGGAAGTCACGTCCTTCATTGACCGGAATACCTAATACCTGCAGGAAAGAGGGATCGACCGGCAGACATTGATACTGGATGTGCTTACCATTCAACTCACGTCCCCAGGTCGAATACTGGTCCTGTCCCGACAACTGAAATCCTGCTGCAGTCACATCCTCGATACCGGAGAAAGACTTCAGACGATTCTTGAAAGAATCCTTATTTTTCATAACTTTAGCAGTCAGGTCGGTCACGATAATTTCATCTTTGTCGTATCCCAGGGAACTTGTCCGCATGTAGTTGTTTTGCATATACATAAACATGGCTCCGATGATCAAAGCAAACGAAGCGATGAACTGTACGCTGATCAGTACATTCCGCAGCAACCGTCCTTTAGGAGAAAGTCCGAAACTACCCTTCAACACCAGGGCTGGTGAGAAAGAGGTAATATAGTAAGCCGGATAAAGTCCTGCCAACACACCAAGCAGGATGGCAAGCACGCCGGTTACGCTAATCAATACCGGATGAGCCGTCAACGAGAGATCAGCTCCGACCAATGCCTTGAGTGGAGTATCAGCAGCCAGATAGACAGCCACCAGTGCCAATATAAATGCGATGAAACTGATACCAACCGCTTCCATCAATAGAGAGAAACGCAAGGTACCATCGGAGCTTCCCAATACTTTCTGTGTATTGATACTCCTGATACGCATCGGCGTAAGTGCCGTACTGAAATTGGTAAAATTGATTCCTGCAATAAGTATAATCACACAGGCAATAGCGATAAGCACCAACAGCGTCTGCCGACTCGTTTTAGGAGCCATATCGAAGGCTACATCCGTTACGTAATGCAGTTCCGGCAATGGGGTCAACTGGAAATTCGCAGTTTTGTTTCCCCACATATTTTTCTCCAGATCGTTTTTCTTGTAATAATCCAGAAACTCGCTGACTAGGTTTTCAGCCGATGCAGGACTGTCCAGAAGTAGATAGGCATTGTAACTGGAGTTTCCCCAGTCATGCAATCCTTCTTTATCATCTATTTTCAGATAGACAGCATTCTGAAGGATACCGTTCACGGGAAAATCGCGGTAAACCCCTCCTACCGTATAATCGATCTCGGCAATGGTAAACATTCCCGAAAAGCGTCCTTGTGTATCTGCCGCTTTCATGTGACGTCCGACGGCAAACTCCGTACCGAATATCTTCTGTGCCATGCTGGCCGGAATCAGTATCTTCTCGGGATCTTCCAGAGCCTTTGCCGAACCATCCAACATATCGAAAGTAAACACATCGACAAATGAAGAATAGACCGGCAAATTCGGCTCCATATAGCTGACCCGCTCTCCTGTGCCCACATCGGCCAGAAAAACCGTTTGGCTGTACATCGGATAAGTCAGCGCACCGGCAACAATATGCGGTGAGAAATTGAAAAACGCATCCGCCAACGGCCTGGAGAGAACTGCTTGTAAACCATCATCATCGCCCCACTTCATTTCCAGCCGGTAAATCCGGTTGGCCTCTTTATGGAACTTATCGAAATTCCTGTCATAATCGACCTGCATCATGATTACCATAAAGGCTGCAAAAGCAATGCTCAGTCCCAATACATTCAACAGTGTCGCCATTTTAAACCGGCGCAATACACTTAACAAGTTTCTAATAATAGTCTTCATATCTATAGTTCATTTCTTTCTGGTCAATATAATTCAAATACTGTGCCAAAAGAGATAAGCCAATAATAAACAAGGCGTTATAAATATAACGCCTTGCCGGATGTGTCTAATATTTGGACACTGATGTATAATAATTAGACAAAACAAACCATGAATATGCCTAATTATCTTTTATGCTGTACACCGGATTTTCATTGGCTACCCGCCAGTTCTGGAAAGTCACCGTCAGAATGGTGAGGCAGAAAACCAATAAGAAAGCAAGCATAAATACCCACCAATAAACCGGTGTTTTGAGGGCAAAGTTTTCCAGCCATTTATGGATAGCATAGTAGGCAACCGGAGCCGCCAAGGCAAAACAGATACATAATATATATATGTAAGTCTTATTAAACATGATCAGGATCTCGGAAGTAGTCGAGCCCATTATTTTTCGTATGCCGATTTCTTTTTTGCGGTATTGGCTATCGAATACCACCAGTCCGAATACTCCGACCATCGAAATGAACACGGCAATCAAACTGAATAAGGTTATCAGCGAACTCAGGTTCTCTTCCTTCTCATACAAAGTATTTAATACCTGATCGAAGAACTTAACGTTAAACGGATAATCCGGATGTATCTCATTTAGTACACTTTTCACATGAGCCATTGCTGCTTGCAGGTTCGAATCACCCTTTACCTTTATATAAGCATAATCCGCTCCACCGCCATACCCCTTACCACGCACATAGAAAGCCATAGGAGTAACTTCTGTACGGAAGGACGCAAATTTTATATCCGGAATAAAGCCGACTATGTTGGCTCCATCGATCTTATCCCCCAAACTAATATCGTATAGATTTCTCGCCCGTTCATTAAATATGAAAGCCCCTTCGGCTGTCAAAGCATCTTCCTCCCGGAAATCCCGACCCTCAGTCACAGGAATATTCATGACCTTAAGAAACGACGGATCTATCGGCATGCACTGGAACTGTATATTCTCGCCTTTCAATTCACGCCCCCACTCCATATATTGATCCTGGCTCGATAGCATGAACTCACCATAAGTGACATCCTCTATACCTGAAAAAGTCTTCAGGCTACTCCTGAAAGCGTCCGAACTCTTCAATACAGGTGCAGTCAGGTTCGTCACAATTATTTGATCCTTATCATACCCTAACGGACTATTTTGCATAAAACGATTCTGCAAAGACATAAACATCGAACCGATAATCAAAGTAAAAGAAACTATAAACTGTATGCATATAAGCACATTACGCAATCTTCGTCCTGCCGGAGACAGACCGAAACTCCCTTTCAAAACCAATGCCGGAGAAAAAGAAGTCATATAATAGGAAGGATACAAACCTGCTAGCAGTCCGGTCAGCAATGCGATCAAAGCCGTTGCGGAAAGTAACAACGGATGGGCAAACAAAGACATATCCGCATCTACCAACTTCGCTATCGTACTGTTGCCAGCCATATGGACCATCCACAAAGCCAGTAAATAAGCCACCGTACTGATACAAACAGCCTCCATCAATAGCGAGAAGCGCAATACGCCATCGGAACTGCCCAACACCTTTTGTGTATTAATACTTTTCACACGCATCGGCGTCAGTGCCGTACTGAAATTAGTAAAATTTATACCTGCAATAATCAGTATGACCAATGAAATAGCGATAAGAACCAATACCGTTTGCCGACTAGACTTGGGAGTCATATCGAAAGTTACATCCGTTGCATAATGTACATCCGGTAAACGAGTCAAGCGAAAATTAGGCTCACCTGAATACCACGACATATTCTTTCCCAGTTCATTCTTTTTATAATAGACTAAAAAATCGCTCACCAGATCCTTTGCTGACTCAGGATGGTCAAGACGGACATAAAAGTTATAGCTTGAATTTCCCCAATTATGCAAATCTGCTTTCTCATCCATCTTCAAAAAAATAGCATTTCGGATAATACTATTAAGGGGAAGATCCTTATAAATACCACCTATCGTGTAATTTCCTTCCGGTGTAGTGAAAAAACCGACCAACAGTCCTTTACTCTCCTTTGCTGTAATCTGTTTACCAACAGCCGACTCTTCTCCGAATATTTTACGCGCCAAACTTTCCGGAACCAGCACCTTACCCGGTTCTTTCAGAGCATCTACCGAACCATCCAATATATCGAAGTCAAAGACATCCGTAAAAGAAGGATCAACAATCATGGTCGGTTCCATATAGGTACTTTTTTCTACTCCTTTATCGACCGAATAAAATGTTTCATTATAAAACGGAGAGGTAACCGCCCCTGCCACAATATGCGGAGAGAAATTCATAAAAACATTAGCCATCGGACGTGACAGGACAGCCTGTGTCGACTCCTTATCCCACTGAAACTCCACTCGGTAGATATTATCTGCATTCTTATGGAACGTATCGAAGTTCTTATCATAGTCCACTTGCATCATTATCACCATAAAAGCGGCAAAAGCCACAGATAATCCAAGGATGTTAAGAATAGTTGCCATCTTAAAACGGCGCAATACACTGATAAAATTTCGAATAATTGTTTTCATTTCTTTGTGTTGTTTATATATGGCTAACTTAATTATCTTTTATATTATTCACCGGATTGGAAGTTGCCGCCTGGTAACTCTGCACCAATACGGTAAAGAACGAGATGAACAGGCAGAACAAACCGGCTGCCGCATAAATCCAGGGAGACAGCTCGATTCGATACGAATAATCCGAAAGCCACCCATTCATAAAATACCAGATTACCGGTATGGCGATGATAAAGGCTATTGCCACATAGGTAAGGAACGCTTTTACCAGCCGGACAAGTACCTGCGCATTTGTCGAACCGAAGACTTTACGTACTGCTATCTCGGAAGAACGCTGCTGGATAAAGTAGGTTGACATCGCCAGCAATCCCAGTAAAGAGATCAGGATTGCAATCATGGCAAAGATCGATACGATCTTCAGGGTCCGTTGCTGGGCGGCAAACGACCGCTCTACCTGCTCGTTAATGAACATTCCTGTAAATTCCATTCCCGTATATTTCTCGTAAACAGCCTCTATCTCTTTACGGGCTGCAAACGGATCCCCCTTCACCTCTACAATGATATTGCGCGGATTCATATCTTCCCGGTTTGAACAAAGTATCACAAGTCCCGGAAGTTTTTGCATCAGGATATTATTCATCTGGAAATCCTGAACGATACCGGCCAATGGCGTATCGAACGCAGCCCTGTGCTTGAACGAGGCAGCATCTTCCGGCAGTTCCAGGGCTTTCATAAATTCTTCGGAAAGATAGTATTTGACCGATCCGGCGACATGATTGTCACGCAGTATCTTAAAGCCCAGAATATCGAAATAGGTCTGATCCCCCCGAAACTCCTGTGAGCTGATACTCTTATTGTCGTAACGGCCACTGAAGTTCATACCCATAGTGAAAGGAGTTCCTTCCGCCAGTCCGACCCGGCTGACACACGCCAGTTGTTCCAGTTCGTTTGCCAGGGTATAGCTGCTTTTCTGATCAGGCAACTCTCTTGCATAGATATCGAGCACATTTACCGTATTGTATCCTAACGGAGCATTTATCAGATACCTGATTTGTAAAAACATCGTGAGTGAAGCAGCCACCAGGCAGATCGTTATCAGATTCTGGAAAATGATAAAGAACTTGCTAAACACCATTTTCGTCTGTTTACGGAACGTACCCCGTACCACTTCGATCGGCTTCGCATTCGATATCACGATGGCAGGCAGCAACCCGGCAATAAATCCGACCAGGACGATCAGACAAATGACGATAATACCATTCACCGGTGTGATCATCTCGGTGATCTCTATCTTTTTCTGCAACAGGTCGCCGGCATAAGAAGCAAAGAAAAAGGCAAGGAATAAACCAACTACAAAAGAAATAGCCGTCAGTAAGGTCGACTCCATGATCAGACGGGTAAACAGCTCCTTTCGCGAAGAGCCCAGCAAGCGGCGGGTAGCCATCTCTTTTGCCCGGAATCCCGTCTGTGCCACCGTCAGGTTGATATAATTGATAACGGCAAACAGGAGGACTAGCAAGCCAACCGAAAGCAAAATGACCACAAACTTCCAGTCTCCCTTTTCTATTGTAACAGCTCCGAATGATCCCTCCGGTTCCCAGAAATACAACTTATTCAGCGGGATAAATACAACTTCTGTAGAAAAGCCTCTTTCATATATCCAGAAAAAAGTATTGAACCAGTCTCTTACCTCATCCGATTTGGAAGCAATATCAGTACCTTTACGTTCCATCACAAAGATGTTAACAACACCGGCACTATTATAATCGTCAAACATATTCTGTCCTACCGCTTTGATATTCTCGACCCGGAACAGAATATCCTGATCGGGAATGACCGAATGACGAATATTTTCCATCACCCCATTGACCACCAGTGTCAACTCATCATTGATACGAATCGTTTTACCCATCGGGTCTTCTTTACCAAAGAACTTATTGGCAAAAGACTCGGAGATCACCGCATAGTTTCTGGCGGCCAATGCCTGTTCCCGGTTCCCCTGTATCAACGGAACATTGAAAAAGTCGAAGAATGTCGTATCGGCCAGCATCAGATTGGCTGTCAGCGTTTCATTTCCACGTTGGATTAGGGTATTGTCGAATATCCGGCATAAAACATGACAGACTTTCTCTATTTCCGGATAACGTTCTTCCAGACGATATCCGATCTGGTAAGCCGATCCGATATCCTGACCATTACTTACGGCATAGATACGGTCAGCGTTTTCATTGTTGCGATCGGTCGACAACTCGCCGACGACATAGGTTGCAATCAGGATCACAAACATCAGCGAGACGGACAGGCCGAACAGGTCGATCGCCGTATACCCTTTGTTTCGTCCCAGAAAATTAAAGAAGGACTTAAAATTCAATACATTGTTCATTGCAGTGTTACTCTAAATGTTTCTACTAAGTCATTAGCTATAATAATTATGTAAAAGGTTTTGGTCATTCCGGTTAAAAGACAACCAGGCAAAAGCCTAATTATTCTTTATGTTTTCTACCGGATTGGCTATTGCTGCCTGATAGCTCTGTATAAACACAGTTACAAACGAGACGATCAGACAGAACAGTCCGGCAACAACATAAATCCAGGGGGAAAGTTCGATCCGATAGGAATAATCGGTCAGCCATCCGTTCATAAAATGCCAGATCAACGGTATGGCGATGATAAAAGCTACCGCCACATAAGTAAGAAAAGCCTTCACCAACCGGATCAATACCTGTGCATCTGTCGAACCGAAAACCTTACGTACCGCTATTTCAGACGAGCGTTGCTGAATAAAGTAAGTCGACATGGCCAGCAGTCCCAACAACGAGATCAGGATCGCAATACCGGCAAAGATCATAACGATCGATAACGTCCTTTTCTGAACGGTAAACGATTCCTCGATCTGTTCATCCATGAACTTACCTGTAAAGTCCATTCCGGTTAGTTTTTGATAAACAGCCGCTACTTCCTGACGGGCTTCAAACGGATCACCGTTCACTTCTACCAGGATATCACGAGGATTATTAAGTTCTTCTTTATTTTCTGTCTGAATGATAACTACCGGACGATTCTCCAGCAATACATTATGTAACTGAAAGTTTTTTACGATACCCGCTACAGGATGCACACCCCAGGCAACGAAATCAAAAGAGGTAGCATCTTCTTTCAATTCCAGAGCTTTCATCGATCCTTCAGACAAAAAATACTTTGTCGGATCGGCAATCCGGTTATCACGCAGGACTTCAAAGCCCAGGATATCGCAATATTCCTTATTACAATAAAGTATCTGGAAAGGTATTTCCTTATCACCGTAACGGGCAGTATAATTCATACCCATATCGAATGGTGTGCCATCTCCCAGTCCTACCCGATTGACGCAAGCCATCTGTTTCAGCTCACTCACCAGGGTCTCGTACATCTTACTATCAGGCAGCTCTGTTCCGTTTATATCGATAATATTGACTAAATTATACCCTAACGGGGCCTTGATCAGATGTCTTACCTGTAAAAACATGGTGACGGAAGCGGCAATCAGACAAATAGTGATCGTATTCTGAAAAACAATAAAGAATTTACTGAATACCATCTTCGTCTGTTTCCGGAACGTACCCCGTACCACTTCGATCGGTTTCGCATTCGAGATAACGATTGCCGGTAACAATCCGGCTATAAATCCGACCAGGGTGATCAACAGTATCACAACCATACAGTTCAATGGAGTAATCATTTCAACCAAATCTATTTTCTTCTGCAACAGGTCGCTCACATAAGGAGCAAAGAAAAAGGCTAACAACAAACCGACAAAGAAAGAGATGGTTGTCATCAAGGTCGATTCCATGATCAGACGGGAAAACAATTCCTTCCTTGAAGAACCCAACAAACGGCGGGTGGCCATTTCTTTCGCCCTGAAACCCGTCTGTGTCACCGTCAGATTGATGTAATTAATGACAGCAAACAACAGGATAAGTAAACCGACCGACAACAGAATCATCACAAACTGCCAGTTACCTCTTTCTATCTTATATCTTCCGAACGGACTGTTTTGTTCCCAGAAGTATAACTTTGTCAGCGGAACAAACCCAACAGCCTTCATCGCCCCGTGCTTGTATCCCGGAAGAAAAGTCTTGAACCAATCCACTATATCATCTGCCCGTGAAGTGATATCGGCTCCTTCACGCTCCATGACAAAGACATTGGTAGCCCCATAACTGTTGTAATTAGCGAACCACCCTTCAGGTGCCATAGCTGTGATATTATCGATCCGGAACAGGATATCCCCATCCGGAATGACAGAGTGACGGATATTCTTCATTACTCCGTTGACTACCAATGTCAATTTATCATTGATACGGATCGTCTTACCCATCGGATCTTCATTTCCAAAATACTTATTGGCAAAAGATTCGGAGATCACGGCATAGTTTCTGGCAGCCAAAGCCTGCTCTTTACTTCCTTGTACCAAAGGGAAGCTGAAGAAGTCGAAAAAAGTCGTATCGGCAAGCATCAGGTTTGCCGTCATATTATTCTCTCCGTTCCGGAGGGGGACATTATCGAAGACACGGGTCATGGTATGGCAGACTTTTTCAATCTCCGGATAACGTTCTTCCAAGCGATAACCTACCCGGTAAGCCGAGCCGCTCATTTCGCCATCCGTTAAAACGTAGATACGGTCAGCGTGCTCATGATAACGGTCGGTCGACAACTCGCCGACTACATAGGTTGCAATCAGGATCACAAACATCAGCGAGACGGACAGACCGAACAGGTCGATCGCCGTATAGCCCTTGTTTCGTCCCAGGAAATTAAAGAAGGACTTAAAATTCAATACATTGTTCATTGTGGTGTTACTCTATATGTTACTACTAATTCATTAGCTATATATAATATGGATAAGGTTTTGGTCGTTTTGGCTAAAAGATAATCAGGCAAAAGCCTAATTATCTTTTATATTTTCTACCGGATTGGCTATTGCTGCCTGATAACTCTGTATAAACACAGTTACAAACGAGACGATCAGACAGAACATTCCGGCAACGACATAAATCCAGGGGGAAAGCTCGATCCGATACGAATAATCGGTCAGCCATCCGTTTACAAAATGCCAAATCAGCGGTATGGCGATGATAAAGGCGATCCCCACATAGGTCAGGAAGGCTTTCACCAACCGGACAAGCACTTGTGCATTGGTCGAACCGAACACCTTGCGCACGGCTATTTCAGACGAACGCTGCTGGATAAAGTAAGTCGACATAGCCAACAAGCCCAACAACGAGATCAGGATCGCGATACCGGCAAAGGTCATAACGATTGTCAAAGTTCTTTTCTGAACCGTAAACGATTCTTCGATCTGTTCATCCATGAACTTACCTGTAAAGTCCAGACCAGTCAATTTTTTATAAGTGGCAGCCACTTCCCGGCGGGCAGTAAACGGATCGCCATTCACTTCTACGATGATATTATGAGGACGATCGAGTTCCTCTTTACTTTCAGTGAGAATCAGAACGACCGGAGAGTTCTTTTGTATTATATTACGTAACTGAAAATCCTTTACAATACCGGCAACAGGATGTTTTCCCCAGGCGCTGAAATCAAAATCCGTAGCGTCTTCCTTCAATCCCAGAGCTTTCACCGAACTTTCGGCAAGAAAATATTTATCCGGATCGGCTACATGGTTATCACGCAGGTATTCAAATCCCAGAATATCACTATATTCTTTATTACAACGAATGATCTGGAAAGGAATCGTCTTATCATCGTAACGGGCATTATAATTCATTCCCATATTGAAAGGAGTACCTTGTCCTAATCCTACCCGGTTGACGCTACCCAACTGTTTCAACTCACTCACCAGAGTATTACAGGATTGATTCTCCGGCAATTCATCTCCTTTTATATCGATAATATTGACTGAATTATATCCTAACGGAGCATTGATCAGATGCTTCACCTGCAAAAACATGGTAACAGAAGCTGCAATCAGACAAATCGTGATCGTATTTTGAAAAACAATAAAGAACTTACTGAATACCATCTTCGTCTGTTTACGGAACGTACCCCGCACCACTTCGATCGGTTTCGCATTCGAGATAACGATTGCCGGTAACAATCCGGCTATAAATCCGATCAGGGCGATCAGCAATATCACAACCATACCATTCAACGGAGTGATCATTTCAACCAGATCTACTTTCTTCTGTAACAGATCACTCACAAAAGGAGCAAAGAAGAAAGCAAGCAACAAACCGACTAAGAAAGAAATTGTTGTCAACAATGTCGATTCCATGATCAAGCGGGAAAACAATTCTTTCCTCGAAGAACCCAACAAACGACGGGTGGCCATTTCTTTTGCCCTGAAACCTGTCTGTGCCACCGTCAAGTTGATGTAATTAATGACGGCAAACAACAAAATAAGCAAACCTACTGACAAGAGAATCATCACAAACTGCCAGTTGCCTCTTTCTATCGCATAAAATCCATACGGATTGGTCTGTTCCCAAAAATATAACTCTGTCAGCGGAATGAAGCTAAGTCCCTTTGCTGATCCATTCATATATGCCGGTACAAAGGTATTGAACCAATCCATGATATCCTTCGACCGGGAAGTAATATCTGCACCTTCCTGTTCCATCACAAAGACATTGGTCATTCCATAACTGTTGTAGTTAGCAATCCAACCTTCAGGAATTAAGGTATTGATATTTTCGATCCTGAACAGGATATCCTGATCCGGGATAACAGAGTTCCGGATATCCTTCATCACACCATTCACCATCAGCGACAGTTTATCATTGATACGGATCGTTTTCCCCATCGGGTCTTCATTTCCAAAAAACTTATTCGCAAAAGATTCGGAGATCACGGCGTAGTTCTTTGCCGCCAATGCCTGCTCTTTACTCCCCTGCACTAACGGGAAATCAAAAAATTCGAAAAAAGTCGCATCAGCAAGCATCATATTTGCCGTTACATTATTCTCCCCGTTTTGGATCGGAGTATTTTCAAAGACACGGGTCATTGTATGACAGACTTTTTCAACCTCCGGATAATGTTCCTCCAGACGAGTACCCAACGGATAAGCCGAACCGCTCATTTGACCATCCGTCAAAACGTAGATACGGTCGGCATGCTCATGGTAACGGTCGGTCGACAACTCACCGACCACATAGGTTGCGATCAAAATCACAAACATCAGCGAGACAGACAAACCGAACAGGTCGATGGCAGTATACCCCTTGTTACGTCCCAGGAACTTAAAGAATGATTTGAAATTTAAAATGTTACTCATAATATCGATACTAGATTAGTTATTCACTTTTAACACTATTCACCGGATTCTCATTCGCCGCCTTCCAGTTCTGGAAAGTAACCGTCAGCATCGTGATCGCTGCCACAACGGCAAAAGCCAAAACAAACACCCACCAGAAGATCGGTGTCTTGTCGGAAAAGTTTTCCAGCCATTTATGCACTCCGTAATAAGCAAACGGAGCCGCTATGACGAAGCATATACTGACAACCTTCAGGTAGATTTTATTGAACATATTCAATATCTCCTGTACCGTCGCACCGAACACTTTCCGAACGCCGATCTCTTTCCGTCTGTACTGTGTTTCAAAGACTACCAAACCGAATACACCCACGATCGACAGAACGATAGCCAACAGGCTGAACAAGGTGATCATCTTTTTCAGATATTGTTCTTTATGATAGAGATTATTGAATACCGTATCGTAAAACTCGACCTCGAAAGGATAAGCCGGATCGATATCGGCAATTACCCGATGGATATGGGCAACCGCCTCTTCCACATTTGTTCCGACTTTCAGGCGGATATAGGAAACAGGTAAGACATCGAATCTTGCACTCAGCCTGAATAACAACGGCCTGTTAGACGAACGCAGGGAAGAAACCTTTATGTTGTCGATGAAGCCGACTATATTACCTGTACCCATCCAGCTCTTTTCCAATGGATATCCCGGTTCCATATCCGGAACGACATCCAGAACCCGCTTGGTAAAGATACAAGCGTAAGTAGAATCACTTTGTGCATCCGAACGGCTAAAATCACGTCCGCTGGTGACGGGAATACCCATCACATTCAGAAAGTTCCATGAAACATCGATAATTTCGCTATTAAATTCTTTATTATTATAACGGAAATAATTGGCAGAATAGACATCCGAAGCTCCTACTATGGTATTGGCAAATCCTACATCCTCGATACCGGCATACTCTTTGAACCGGTTTACCAACAAATCACCGGACTTCTTGACTATATCCTGGCTCAACGTCACCATCGCTACCTGGTCTTTATCGAATCCCAACTTGTAAGAACGCATATAGTTATTCTGGATCTGTATAAAAGAAGAACCGATAATCAAACCGATGGAAACAACATACTGGAAACCGATCAAGGCCGTACGCAACTTCCGTCCTGAAGTAGACAGGCCGAAACTACCCTTCAATACCAGTGCCGGTTGGAAAGAGGTCATATACCATGCCGGATACAGACCGGCTACCAACCCCAATAAAACAGAAATACCCAACACCATAAATAACAGCGGTATATAATGCAGTAAATTCGTATCCGCTTCGACGAATGATAAAACTTCCGTCCTGTTCAATATCCAGGTCAATAAAAAGGCCAACAGGCAGGCAAATACACAAATAGATACCGCTTCGGCTACCAAACTTGCCCGCAAACTTGCTGTCGAACTGCCCAATACCTTTTGGGTATTGATACTTTTTATTCGCATCGGAGCCAGTGAAGTGCTGAAATTCGTAAAATTGATCCCGGCAATGACGATAACCAGTAAAGCGATCAATACCAATAACCGCATCGTATCGACATTTCCGGTCTTAATAAAATCATCCAACTGACCAGGCATATAATAAATGTCAGTGATAGGTATCAGTTGCAAGCGGGTTTCTTTATTGACATTATATTTAGCAAAATCGAATGTACTATTGAAATTATCCTCTACTACCTGACGTGATTCAGGTGAATCGAGCAATAAATATCCCATAAAGTTCTGGGAAAGCCAATCATCTTCAAAGTGTTTATTTATTCGGGCATAAATCCCGTTTTCCATCTGCGAGTTCTCCGGAAAATCTTTATAGACAGCTCCGACGGTAAAGTTCATTCCATCTACATAAAACACTCTATCTTTCGAACGAATACTTTTGCCTATAGCCGATTCCTTGCCAAACATCCGTTTAGCCATACTTTCAGATATCATTACCTTTTCCGGGTCTTCCAGACAAGTTGCAATTCCTTCCACCAAAGTCGGTTCGAATACTTTGGGAAAATCCGGATAGCAAGGGATAAATAGTTCTTTAAAACCTCTCTCATCATTTCCCTCTCCTACGTTCACATAGGTTTTACTACTAAAAGAATTCAGCAATGTATAGGCTTCAATATGCGGAGACGAAGTAAAAGCAGCATTCGCTAACGCCTGGGGAATTACTGACGCATAAATATCTCCTTCGCCGTGATTCATATCTACCCGGCAAATACGGGATGCGGTCGGATAACACCGGTCGAAAGTCCGTTCATATTGAACCTGCATCATAATCACCAGAAAAGCAGTGAAGGCAACGGTCAACCCTATCACATTCAGAAAAGACGCCATCTTGAAACGGCGCAGTACGTTCATAAAGTTTCGTAATATTGTTTTCATCTATACTAATGTTTTTTGTCTTCTATTCTTATTACACCTATCAATATTCAAATTACGTGCCAAAAACAATAAACAACTATTTATCAACAACATACATGAATGCATATTTTCAAGACATGTCAAATTATTGGACAGTCCTGTCTAGTTTTTTTACATCGAAAAGCATTCCTCTCCAAGATATTCATTATTCACGTTTCAGGTTTCAGTTCATTCAGACGTTTGTTTTTCAAGAGAACAAACTGAAAGGAGATAAATTGCTTATCCGGAAAGGTCCTATCTTTTGATTTCAAAATAAGGGACTTTTGATCTCAAAACATATATGTTTTGCCAACGAAACATATATGCTTTTTTTAACGGGTAACGACTGCTCCCTCCACAGGTAGGCATTCGTAAAAAATAAGACGGGACCGAAAAAAAACGAGACGGCATCCGTTTCAGAAAAGCCTTTAGTATATAACTCAAAAGCCTTGCAGCTTTCTGAAAAAAACTGCAAGGCTTTTGGAACCTGATGACGTTTCAGTATAATCGAATCATATACAGATATTTAAAAGTAGCTGAAACCTGAAACGTTATTTTGTTTTTCCTATGGGGAAAAGTCATTCGTTCTCTATTTATTCGCTACGCTATCTACCGGATTGGCATTCGCCGCCTGGAAACTTTGTACAACGACCGCGGCAAATGAGATAAGCAGACAGAACAGACCGGCCGCAATGAAATAAAGCGGATTGAGGCTGATGCGGTATGAATAGCCCGACAGCCATTCTTTCATGGCATACCAGACAAGCGGCGTTGCGATAACAAAAGCAATCACCACATAGATCAGGAACGTACCTACCAGCCGGAACAGGATACTCTTATTATCCGACCCGAATACTTTACGGACCGCTACTTCCTGTGCACGCTGCTGGATGAAATAGGTCGACATAGCCAGCAAACCGAGCAAAGAGATCAGGATCGCGATCAGGGCAAAGATCACTACAATCTTTACCAGGCGTATCTGCGAGTCGAACGATTCCTGTATCTCACCATCCAGATATTTAGCCTCGAACTCTACCTTGGTCACATCTTCCACGATCCTGGCAATCTCTTTATAAGCGGTGAACGGATCGCCCTCCACCTCTATCAGGATATTCCAGGGCCAACTGTTCGGTTGGTTGAAATCGCGGAAGCGTAACATGACCGGCGAACTTTCGTCCGTGATCCTCCGTAACTGGAAATCTTTCAGCACACCGAGGATAGGCGCCGGATCATTCCCTTCCAGGTTGAACGACTGGGCATTCAGTGGTAATTCCATATCGCGGAGAGCTCTTTCGGAGAGATACCAGCTCCAGTTATTACCCGATGCAACCTGGTTATCCTGCACAATCTCAAGCCCCAGCATCTTAAATGCAGCACTGTCGAGCACCATCTGCTGGAAACTGAGCGATTTCCCTTCATATACTCCTGTCAGGTTGTTAGTGCCGCTGAACGGCGTACCGTTACTGAACCCGATGGACTTGACACAGGTCAACTGACGCAGACCGTCCATAGCCGCCGTTTTCTCGCTGTCCGAACGGAACTGGTTTTCGGCAACCAGGATATTCCTCGTATTATATCCCAGCGGGGCCGTTATCATATGATGAATCTGGACACCCATAATCAGGGCTGCCGCCAGGGTAGCAATCGTGATCGTATTCTGGAAAGTGATAAAACATTTACTGAATACCATTTTAGTCTGACGACGGAATGTACCGCGCACCACTTCGATCGGCTTGGAGGCCGAAATCAACAAGGCCGGCAACAAACCGGAAAGCGTTCCGATCAACAGGATTATCCCCGCAGCCACAGCAAACCATACCGGTGTACAGGCTTCTGTCAGGGAAATACGTGTATCCAGCAGTTCATTGGCATACGGCACAGCAGCAATAGCCAGCAGGACACCGAACAGGAACGAAACCAGCGTAAGCAGTAAAGATTCCATCATCAACCGCAGGAACAATTCCATACGGGAAGAACCCAACAGACGGCGGGTTGCCATCTCTTTTGCCCGTTGGCTCGCCTGGGCTACCGTCAGGTTGATATAGTTGAATATGGCAAAGATCAGGATCAGGATACCGACCGACATCAATACGAGCACGAAGTTGCGGTCGCCACGTTCAAGCGTAGACCATTGGAAATCTTTAAAATAAAGTTCATTCAGCGGTGTAACCGTCACTCCTTTCCATACATCTATCTTATAAGGCCAGAAGATCTCTTTAAAATAGGTATGGATATCGTCGACTCTGTTACTCAGGTCAGCCCCTTCATGCAACATCAGGAAACCGACGGTTGCACCGGCATTGTTATCGGTTGTCTTAGTCAGACCACCGTTAAACTCACCCATACGTTCGATGCGTATCAGCATATCGGTGTAAGGCAAAACGGATTTACGGATATCTTCCATCACACCGGTAACGATCACCGAGGTGGAATCGCTGATGCGAATACTTTTCCCTACAGCGTCTGCCTCTTGTCCGAACATTTTACGGGCAAATGTTTCGGAGATCACCGCATTATAACGGTCCTGCAAGGCTCTGTCAGGATCGCCTTCCAATAATTTGAATGAGAAAAAGTCGAAGAAAGTCGAATCGGCACACATCAACGATGCCTTCAGTTTCTTATCTCCATAAAAAACCTGATGGTTATCCAGGTTATTCGGGATGACGGGACAAACCTTCTCTATCTCCGGATATCTTTCCTGCAAACGGTAAGGGATGGGAACGGCAGTAGCCGGGCCGTCCTCATTGCCGATCACACAGATACGGTCACGGTTCACATGGAATTTATCCACAGATAATTCCTGCACGGTATAAACAGCGATCAGGATAACGAACATCAGTGAAATAGATAATCCGAATACATCGATCGCAGTATATGCTTTATTCCTGCTAAGAAACTTCAGGAACGATTTCATGTTCAACAAATTATTCATCATTCAAATTATTTGATATTGACTCATTTCTATTTCATACTACCTGCCGCTCACGCTTTCTATCGGGTTGGCATTAGCAGCTTTGTAACTCTGGAAAAATACCGTTACAAGTGCAATTACAAGACAGAATATACCGGAGACAATAAAGATTAACGGATTCAGGGAGATCCGGTATGAATAATCGGACAGCCACTGTTTCATGAAATACCAGATAATTGGTGTTGCTATAATAAAGGCTACACCCACATAAACCAAAAATGAACTGATCAAACGGATCAGAATAGCCTGATTATCCGATCCGAACACTTTGCGAATAGCCACCTCCTGCGAACGCTGATGGATGAAATAGGTCGACATGGCCAGTAAACCCAACATAGAGATAATAACTGCAATCGAAGCAAAAAGCGAAACAATCTTTGTCATCCGGACTTCAGACTCGAACGATTTCTGAACCTGTTCATTCAGATAGGTGGCATTGAAATCCAACCCACCGGAAGCCTCCTTATAGATCTCTTGTATTTTGTTATAAGCTGTATAAGGGTTACCTTCCACTTCGATAAGAATACTCCAGGGGAACATCTCACTCCGTTTGTCGATGCGAAGCATGGCGGGACGCATGTCATTCGTAATATTTCCTAACTGAAAGTCCTGCACAATACCGGCAATCGGCGTTGCATTTTTATTCCATAGGAAACTGGGGGCGTCCTGTGGCAACTCCATATCCCGCATGGCTTTTTCGGTGACATACCAGCTCTTTTCTGCTAATTGGTTATCACGGACAATCTTATATCCCAACATATTGAACGCTGTGCTATCCATGATGAACTGCTGGAAACCGAGAAATTTGCCTTCATATTCGCTGGACATATTATTACTTCCGCTCAGGGGCATCCCGGCTGCCAGCCCCACTCGTTTAACGAATGGCTGACGACCAAATTCATCGATAGCCGCATTACGGTCGGAGTTGTTTGCAAAACCATTCGCAACCTCCAGTATACTATTCGTATTATAGCCCAACGGTGCATTGATCAAGTGACGCGATTGCAGGATCATGACGATCGATGCCGCAATCATAGCGATGGTGATTCCATTCTGGAAAGTGATAAACACCTTACTGAACACCATTTTCGTCTGCCTACGGAACGTTCCGCGCACGATATCGATCGGCTTCACGGAAGAAATCAATACAGCCGGCAACAGTCCGGCAACAACGCCAATCAGAAGAATCAAGACAATACCGGCAAGACACCAGCCAGGAGTGAAAGTCGCCATCAGATCGATCTGCGTCTGCAAAAGATCATTCACAAAAGGAACCGCCGCATGTGCCAGCAACCAGCCTATTCCGAAAGAAATTACGGTCAGCAAAGTCGATTCTATCATCATACGTATGAATAAATCTCCACGTGACGATCCTAACAAACGTCTTGTAGCCATCTCCTTCGCCCGCTGACCTGCCTGTGCAACCGTCAGATTAATATAATTGAATATGGCAAAGACCAGGATCAGGATACCTACAGACAAGAGAACAATGACCAAACGCTTGTTCCCTGTTTGAACAGATCCGAAATCGTTCAATTCAGAGAAATAAAGTTCACTCATCGGTATCAAGTTCACTACTTTGGACATATCACGCTGGTAAATCCAGAACGATTCCTTGAAATATGCCAGGATATCCGGTATCTTCGGACGCAGGTCGGCACCCGGCTTCATCTTTAAGAAAGCGACTGTCGAGCCGGCATTTCCGGGATGATCCATACTGATCGACCAGTTGTACTCATGAGCCCGCTCCACACGAAACATAATATCAGCGTACGGGATTGTCGAATGTTTGATATCTTCCATAATGCCACTCACCAGGAAAGAAAGCGAATCGCCGATAATAACGCTTTGTCCGATCGGGTCTTCCGTGCCGAACAGTTTATTGGCAAAAGTCTTTGAGAGAACGACATTGCTTCTGTTTTCCAATACCCGGTTCTTATCTCCAGCCAGGAGTTTAAAAGAGAAAAAGTTAAAGAAGCAGGAATCGACGGGGACTGTTCTGGCAGTTAATTTTTTATCATTGTTTTTTACGATCTGGTTACCCACATTGGTTGTAATAACCGGGCAGACCTGCTCGATCTCAGGATAGCGTTCCTGCAAGCGGTAAGCAATCGGCAAGGCCGTGCTCGGTCCTCTGTCGTTAGCCAACACATAAATGCGGTCTACATCCTTATGGAACTTGTCGACCGACAATTCCTGTACGGTATAAACGGCAATCAGTATAACGAACATTAAGGAAACAGACAATCCGAATACGTCGATTGCCGTATAGGCTTTATTCCTGCTTAAGAATTTGAGGAATGATTTTATATTTAATAGGTTATTCATATTCTTACTGATTTCATTTAGGCGAGAGAATAAACATATCCCACCTTCACAGGTAGGATATGCCGGTTTATCTTAATTTATAAATTTAGCTATATGCTTTGTTATGTATCGAAATATGATCAAATAAATTCACTGACAGAAGATACGATGCTACCGTCGAACAGGTTGACGATGCGGTGTGCAAAGCTGGCATCATGTTTGGAGTGGGTTACCATGACGATGGTAGTTCCTTCCTTGTTCAGTTCGGTCAGCAGCTGCATCACTTCGGCACCATTCTTAGAGTCCAGGTTACCGGTCGGCTCATCCGCCAGGATGATCTTCGGGTTGGAAACGACTGCACGGGCAATGGCCACACGTTGTTGCTGACCACCGGATAACTGCTGTGGGAAGTGAGTGGCACGATGGCTGATATTCATTCGTTTCAGGATATCGGTTACCATCTGTTTACGTTCGGCAGCTTTTACCTTCAGGTAAGTCAAAGGCAATTCCACATTTTCATACACATTCAGTTCGTCGATCAGGTTGAAGCTCTGGAATACGAAACCGATATTCCCTTTACGCACCTGGGTACGTTCTTTTTCTTTCAGGTGGCCCACTTCTTTATCGATCAGATAGTAGTCGCCGGAAGTCGGGTTATCCAGCAATCCCAGAATATTCAACAATGTTGATTTACCGCAACCGGAAGGTCCCATGATAGCAACAAACTCACCGTCTTTCACTTCCATTGAAATATTGTTCAATGCAATAGTTTCAACCTCCTCTGTACGGAAATGCTTACTTAATCCTTCAATCTTAATCATAATGTTATTTTTTAATTCTACGTTATATACTTTGTAATATCTAAAAAACGCTCTGTTTTCTCTATATAATTCAAAATACGTGCCAAACTTAATAATTTACTGATATTCAAACTTATAGATTTTATTCTTTTTTCAAAGAGTGTCTAATATTTAGACACTCATGTCTAGTTTTTTTACACTCGGCAGCAAATCGGTCATTTATTCTTTATACTTTCCACCGGATTGAGATTGGCAGCCTGGTAACTCTGGATAAATATCGTAACGAACGATACGAATAAACAAAACAGACCGGCTGCTATAAAAATAAGCGGGCTCAATTCGATCCGGTAAGAATAATCGGACAACCATTGCTGCATGAATCGCCAGATGATCGGTGTAGCGATCACAAAAGCAATCAATACATAGACAAGGAAAGTACGGATCAGCCGGTACAATATCTGGGAATTGGTCGAGCCGAATACTTTACGCACCGCCACTTCCGATGAACGCTGCTGGATAAAGTAGGTCGACATAGCCAGCAACCCCAGCAACGAGATCAGGATAGCGACGAAAGCAAAGATCGAAACGATCCGGGAAGTCCTTTCCTGTGCAGCAAATGATTCCTGTATCTGCGTATCTATATATTTCCCTTCAAAGCCGACATGGCCGATACGTTCATATATTTCCTGTATATCTTTATAGGATTCCACAGGATCGCCTTCTACTTCCAGCAGTACATTATACGGGGTCCATTCTTTTATATCATTCTTAATAAGCAATCTGACCGGCTTCTTCTGATACATGATATTCGATAACTGGAAATCTTTCACAATACCGGCAATAGGAATTTCCTGCCCCCACACTTTGATGGAAGGAGAATCTTCCGGCAATTCCATTTCACGCATAGCCTGCTGGTTCAGATAGACCTTTTTAGGACCGGCCAGATGATTATCACGTATTATCTCAATACCTAATATACTCAGAAAAGCCGTATCGGCCTTGAATACCTGAAAACTGACCTGCTTGCCATTGATCTCTTCCGTAGAATTATTCCCCCGGTTAAAAGGAGTGCCCTGTGAAAAAGCGATCCGCTTAACAGAAGCCAGTTGGCTCACCTCATTAGCGAATGTCTCTATATCTGTCTTACTTTTATAAGATTCGACCGGAACATCCATCACATTCGTCGTTTTATATCCCAACGGAGCATGTATGAGATGATTCACCTGTGCCACCATCGTTATGGAAGCTGCCACCAAGGCAATCGTGATCCCATTCTGAAAAGTAATGAAGAACTTACTGAACACCATCTTGGTCTGCCGACGGAAAGTACCCCGCACCACTTCAATCGGCTTGGCATTGGAAATCACAATAGCAGGCAACAATCCTGCTAGCAGACCGATCAGCAGAATGACGGCTACAGCCAGCAATACATAACCGGGGGTAACAAAGTCTGACAGATTTATACGGGCATTCAACAACTGAGATGCATAAGGAGAGAAAAATATTGCCAGAAAGATACCCAACAGGAAAGAAATGAAAGTCATCAGGGTAGACTCCATGATCAGTCGCAGGAACAGGTCTCCTCTCGACGATCCCAATAATCTGCGGGTAGCCATTTCTTTTGCCCGGAAAGCCGTCTGCGCCACTGTCAGATTAATATAGTTGATGATGGCAAACAGCAGGATAAGTATCCCCACCGAAAGCAGGATCATTACAAATTGCCAGTCTCCTTTAGCCAGCGTATAGGTACCCATATCCGAGAAATAAAAATCCTCCAGAGGATTCAGAAGCACTTTGCTGTAAATTCCTCTTTGATACATCCAGAATACTTCTTTGAAATAAGCAACGATATCATCCGTTTTGGCAAGCAGGTCTGCTCCTTCCTTTACCATAATGAAATTGTTGACGGCTCCGGTATTATAGAACTGATCGCTGTCTATTCCCTCTTCCATATATTTGAGCTGTTTGATTCCCATCAGGATATCGCAATACGGAATCGTAGAGTTTTGAATGTCTTTCATGATCCCGTTCACCTGGATACGGATGGAATCGTTCACCTGAACGACCTGCCCTATCGGATCACTGTCGCTAAATACTTTGCGGGCAAAACTTTCGGAGATCACGCCATAGCCATCGGCATCCATCACATGATTGCGGTCGCCAACCAACAGCGGGAAAGAGAAGAAATCGAAGAAAGTCGTATCGGCGAACATTAATTCGGCATTGAAGTTTTTATCGGCTACCGTTACAGATGTATGATAGAATCCCCAGGGAGCGACCGGACATACTTTTTCTATTTCCGGATACCGTTCCTGCAAACGGTAGGCCAGCTTATAGGCCGATCCGGTATTGGCTTCGCTGCTTAACACGTAGATACGGTCGCCTTTCTCATGGTATTTGTCGGTAGACAATTCCTGTACCGAATAAACAGCTATCAATATAACGAACATCAACGATACGGATAAGCCGAAGATATCGATTGCCGTATAGGTTTTGTTCCGGCTTAGAAATTTGAAAAATGACTTAAAGTTTACCAGGTTATTCATTTGATTCGTGTTTTTAATATTTTATACCAGTGTATGCTAAATACATATAGCCTGTAAAGAATCAAATAGTGTGCCAAAACAAACAATTATCTGATATACAAGAAAATAAATCAGACAGAATTCAAAGAAAATGTCAAATTATTAGACAGTGGTGTAAATTAATTAGACAGTTAAGAGTATAAAAATAAAAAACATCCTACTTTCACAAGCAGGATGTCTAAGTAAATAAACAACTTAAAATCACACCAACCATGGTGTATATCATTCGATCTCCGGCCGATCGCTGCCCGGTTTCTTTTTGTCTTTATTTGCCTTAGCGATACCGATACGCTGGTTGTAGCGTGCTTTGGTTTCGTCGATCAGGGCATTGACGGAAATGACAAAAGCGGCGGTTTCGGCCGTAGGCTGTACTATATTATACGATTGTGCAAGCAATAACATTTCTGCATAAAGCGGTTCCATCCGTTGGCGGATCACCTTGCCGTTGTCTATCGCATTAGCAGCTTTATTAGCCGTGCGCTGTTCGGTCAGGCGGCTGAATTCGTCGTTGGCAGTTTTCAATTCCGCCAGAACGGAAGTGAGACCCAATGTCGCCACATTGGTTTTATTCGGTTCTTTCTCCATGTCGATCAGCAGTCCGACGATTTGCTGCGTCTCCTGCTGGTCGGCCAACCGGTAAATGCCGACATATGGTTTAACTGCGTTATACAGGCTCACAGCAGCCGTTTTTTGGGCGACAATGGGGCTTTTACGCTTCTGTGAAATATCTGAAGTAAAGAAAACGATGCATTCATCGCGATGTGTATCGACTTCTCTCAGTTGATTTGTCTCATCACTAATAGTCGAAGTATTGACCAGATCAGTCAGTAAAGTCAGATTATCTCCGAATTCCTTGATAAGTTCGTCGGAAAAGCCCAATGCCGGAGGGCCTGTCAGATCGACACTTTCAATTTCCGGGCGATCCCCGCCGCCGCTGGCAGGAATAAGTCCCTGAAAACGTGTCATGTGATTGGCATATTCTGTATTATTCAACTGGGATACTGCAAATTCCTTGATTTTCTGATGTGTTTCCATATTAGATTCGTTTTTAATATTAATACTTGCTTAAAAAAACATTTAAAGATAGGTATTTTAATCAATAGAATTGAAAATCACTGCTTTTATTCTCGCTTTTAATAAAAAAACTTGCGAAATGTAATCCTGAGACCAGAAAACATTTCGCAAGTGATGTAAAATGGATTCCGGGGGCAGGAGTGCACTTCGCAAGTGATACAAAACGGAATCCGGATTCAGGATTGCATTTTGCAAGTGATGTGAAACGGATTCCCGGGTCAGGAAACCATTTCGGAAGCGATGCAATCCCCCGGCAGGTTTCCGACTGAGGCTCCGACAGTTTTTCCTATTCCGCTTTCAGACTGTCGATCGGATTCTCGTTGGCCGTCGCCCAGGCGCGATACAATACGCAACCAATGATGACGAGGTAAACGAAGAAGGCCGCGATGATAAACAGGAAGATATTCAGGTGGATACGTTCCGAGAATTTCTCCAGCCAGTCGGAGGCACTGATATAGGCAATCACTACACCGATCGTAAGAGCAGGAACGGCTATATAGGAGATGTCGCGCGAGATCATCCGGAGGATGCTGGCGGCAGTCGCACCGTTGACCTTGCGGATCGCTATCTCACGTCCGCGGCGGTTGGTTTCGTCGGCAGTATATCCCAACAGGCCGATCAGCGCAATGATCAGGCAGACGATGCCGCTGATGAAGATGGAGTCGCGGAACTCACGGTCGCCCTGGTATTGCTGAGCCAGACTCATTTTATAGACAGAAGCTTCCACCACTTTATTCGGCATTGCATCTGTCAGGATCTGGTTAACCTGTGCGATATTGTCCGATGTCATATCGTGCATCTTTATCAGGATATTTTCCGTAGGGGCAATACCACCCGGCTTCATGTCGTAGAAGAAAACCGAGGCACGGGTATCGGGACCTTTGATGGAGCCGATACGGAAGTCATCATAGACACCGCAAATGGTGTATACCTGATTTCCATTACTATGTTCGGATATCATCACACCTTTACCAATAGCACTTCCTGTCCAGCCCGCCACCTTCTCCATCTGTTCGACAAAACGACGGCTAACCATTATTTTATCGCCGTTAGCCTCACCCTGGCGGAAAGCGTGGCCCTCCAGAATAGGTATCTCCATCAGTTCAAAATAATTATCACCGACGCTGTACATATCGGCAATGTTAAACAGTTCGCGGTTATCACCCGGCAGACCGACATTATTACCCGAAGGATATTTGAAAGGCAACTCGCAACTGGCCGACACCAGGTTGACCTGTGGCAGACGGCGCAGTTCGTCCATCGCCCGCTCACGCTCCTGGGCACTCACCCCGCGGGTATTACAAAAGATCAGATTCTCGTAAGCGTAGCCGGGATCACTCGATATCATAGCACCATACTGGCGGTTGATCGTGATCAATAATGCCACCAGATAGGCCGTAGCGACAAACTGTACAAAAAGCAGGCACAGTTTCCAGTAACGCTTCGACTCTTTTACGCTGCGGAAAGCCGATGCCACCGGAATACGCAGGAAGAGCCAGGTCGGCACCAGGCAGGTAACGGCGAATACAACGATACAGATACCCGACAAAATCGTCAAAGTAGGTACCGTAAACAGGGCAGACAACGAAGCCGACAACAATTCCTCTACCTTCCCTTTACAAAGGATCAGCAGGAAAGCTCCCAGCAAGAGTGCCAACAACAGATGCAGCAAGGATTCGGAAAAGATCATTCCGAATATATTTTTACCCGAAGCTCCGTAACATTTATGTACGGCCACTTCCTTCGTACGTCCGATCAGTGTGGAGATAACGACTAGCACATAATTGAGCACGGCTATAAGAATCAGGATCGTAGCCAGGAAGAGAAGCATGGCATTCATGTCTTTCACCTCCTTATCATTATTATGGATATCCTGCAACGGCGAGATGGTATAGAACAGATCGACACCGGCTTGTTTCAGAGCTTCCATGTCCTGATTGCGTTCCTGCATACGGCGGATAGCGGGGGCCAGTCCTTCCGGGTCAGTACCCGGAACCAGTTTCACATAGGCGATGTAACGGTCGTTACCCAGCCAGTTTGTCGTACTCCATTCCGGCATGCTTGCCAACGCTCCCAACACATCATAACGCAAATGGCTGTTTTCAGGTATATCTTCAAATACACCGCCGATGGTTTGCGGAGAGTTACGGTTTGCTTCACGAACGAAGGTCTTACCAACCACACTCCCTACTCCCCCCATTTTCTCGGCAAGAGAGCGTGAGATCATCACATAACCGGGACGGGACAGGACATCTTTCGGATCGCCCACCAGAATCGGACGGGGGAATATATCGAAAAAGCTAGTATCGGCAAGCAGAATGGTCGCTTTATAAAATTGTTTCTCCGGCGACATGATCAGTTCATTGGCCGGTCCTATGCGGGTATAGCGCGTTGCGACTTCCACCTCCGGAACCTCCGCTTTCAAACCCGGAGCGATAGCACCGCTCACCTGCCCCCAGGTATCTTTCTTCCCGTCTTTGTTTAAGCCGGACTTGACCAGATAAATGCGGTCGTTGTCGGGATAAAAATTATCATACGAACGTTCGAAACATACTTTTGCTACTAACACCAGCCCCATTGCCAGCCCGACAGCAAGCGCAAGTATCTTAATCCCATTGTTCCTTCCCTTCTTAAACAGGGAACGGATTGCCATACTAAAATTCCTCATATTTCTATCATTTATTCAGATTTCAAACTTTCCACCGGATTGGATACGGCAACCATCCAGCTACGATAGACAACGGTACCCAAAATGAGCAACAGTACCCCTGCCACACTTAACGTGAACACACCGGCATTCATCGATATCTTTTCGGCAAATTGCTGCAACCACTTCTCGCCTGCATAATAAGAGGCACCGGCTCCCAGCAACAAAGCGGGGAAAGCCATCCAGGTTACATCGGAAGCGATCAGCGAAAGGATATCCTTTTCCGTTGCCCCGTTGATCTTGCGAACGGCTATTTCTTTTCCGCGCCGGTTGGTTTCATCATTGATATACCCGATCAGCCCGATCAGAGTGATGATCAGCGTTACGATACCTCCCAGCATCACCGCGTTGCGGAAAAGGCGCGAAGAGTTATACATATTTGCCATGCTGACACTGTAGGAAGATACAGGCATCTCCTTATCCGGCAAAGTGGCCTTGATGGTTTCGTCCAGCCGTGCCATATTCTCCTGCGACATTTTATTCAGTTTAATGACCAGCGTATTCTGCGGACGACCGCTATAAAACAGCGCCGAAGGTCCCATCAATTCGCTTCCGATAGCCCCGACACGGACATCGTCGTACACGCCTGCTATCTCGAAATCGTTAGGTGTACCATGACCACTCACATATATTTTCTTTCCTACCACGCCGTCTTTCCAGTCGAGTGCCAAGGCCAGTTTGTCGGCCATCATCCGGCTGATCATTACCACGCGGGAAGAATCGGAATAAGAATGATCGAATGCTTTTCCCTGGATAACGGACATTTCCATCAGAGAGGTATAATTGGCATTCGCCCCGTAAAGGTCAGCGAAATGAATAATGGTTTCCTTTGTTCCCGGACGATAGACCATATCCCCTGAACCGCTGAAAGCAGGTAAGCTACTGCAAGTAGATACATCCTCCACCTCCGGAAGTTTTTTAAGCTCATCTATCAAGGCGCGGCGGGAAGAACTCGGTACACCTTCCATCCAACAATAAGCCAGCCGTTCGTATTTATATCCCGGATTATCGTTTACCATCTTATTATATTGCAAACCGATCACTACCAGCAGACATACCAGGAAACCAACGGCCATAAACTGGATAAATAACAACGCCTTCTTCCATGAACGGCGTGATTCTTTATAGGAGCGAAATACCGATGCTACCGGTATTTTCGAAAACAGTTGCGAAGGCAGTAATCCCGCCACTAAAAATACAATTACACAAACAGCCACCAGCATCAGAACGGTATCGACCGTAAACAGTGATAACAACGACGCACTGAGCAATTCTTCCACCATCTCACGGAGTGCCAGTATCAACATAGCCGATATCCCCAGCGAGACAATCAAGTTGAGAAAGGTTTCCGAAAAGATCATGTCCGAGATATTCCATCCGGATGCACCGTAACATTTATGTACGGCAATATCTTTCGAACGGGTTACCAGTGACGAGATCACCAGTAAGACGTAATTCATCAGGGCTGCAAAAAGGATAGCAAATGCAATAGCCACAAGCATGACAGCCATCCGTTTCGTGGCCGGCGACTTAGCATAAAGCTCCTCCAGCGGACACAACGCCAGGGCGTAATCGATTCCCTGTTCTTTCAATTGAGCAGAGTCGACATGGCGGTCGAGCATCTCAGCCATCGGCTGCAACAGGTTTTCGGCACGAACACCGGATTGCAAACGAACATAACCATTATAACTATCACCACCAAACCATTGATCGAGGTTCGTCCATCCCATAACCGTCTCGAAAGAGACCAGTGAAACCAGCATGTTATATTTCAGATGGGTATTATCCGGTACTTCTTCAAATACTCCGCCGATCGTAAAAAGATGTCCGGGGAAAGAGGCGATTTCAAACGTCTGTCCTACCACATCTTTTCCACCGCCTATCTTAGCAGCTATCTTTTCGGATACAAGGGCATACAATGGACGCGAAAGAGTCTCCTTCGCATTACCGGCCAACACTTTACGGGGAAGGACATCAAAGAAGTACTGGTCTGCCATTACAAAGTTACCGGTGTATTTTTTCTTATCGGAAGTAGTAAAAAGATACTCCCCTATTACATTGGCACAGGTAGCCGATTCCACACCGGGTATTTCTGCTTTCATCCCCGGCGGAACACCTCCACTTACATGCGGATATCCTTCTATTTTCTTCTCTCCTACAGATACATTTTCCTGTATGGCAAAAACACGATCCGACTCGGGATAGAAATTATCATAAGACAGTTCGAAACATACTTTAGCAATCAGCACCAAGCCCATGGCCAGGCCAACACCTAATGAAACTATTTTAATTCCATTATGTCTTCCTTTCTTAAAAAGGGAACGAAAAGCAATATGTACATTCTTCATTGTGGTTATCTTTTATAGGTTGTTTATTTCAGTAAAATAATGCGCTAAAGTTGCTAGTTGACAGTTGACAAGTGACAGTTGACAGTTATTTCGGCTTTCAGCCGATTTATTTACCGAGCGCGAAGCCTAACTGTCACTTGTCAACTGTCAACTGTCACCTGAAATATTATTCCAACACCAGGACTTCATTATCCTTATAGCTTTCGTAACTTGATACGATCACTTTTTCACCGGCTTCCAGACCTTCGGTCACTTCATAATACTGCGGGTTCTGGCGACCGATCTTGATCTTGCGACGATAAGCTTTTTTACCATCTTTATCCAGTACGAATATCCAGCTACCTCCCGTGCTCTGGAAGAATGTACCACGCGGAATAATGATACTTTCTGTCGGCTGTCCTAATTCCAGATTGATGTAATATGTTTGTCCGCTACGGATATTGTCAGGACGTTCGCCGGTAAAGACAAAGTCGGTACGGAACTTACCTTCACGAACTTCCGGATATACTTTACGTACAGCCAGTGCGAAACTTGTTCCCTGACGGTCGAAAGCTGCACCCAATCCCGGTTTAACACGGTCGATATAATGTTCGTCGATCATAGCTTCTATCTTATAATCGGAAAGGTCGTTGATCTGACCGATCTTCATACCGGCTGATACATTCTGTCCGAGAACTACATCCAGCAAACCCAGTTCACCGTTGATCTGTGAGCGGACATTCAGATGTTCTTTCCGTTCGTGTACCAATTGGATGTTACGGCGCATATTAGCCAAACTCGTTTCCATTTCATCCATCTGGATCGTACGGGAAATTGAATCCTGACGCAAACGTTCAACGACAAGAGCATATTTCTTGGTTGCCAGTTCATAATCTTCTTTCGCTTTCAGAAATTCTTCCTTGGCGATCAGGTTTTCATCATAGAGCTTCTTTTGTTGCGTATAAGCACGGCGTGAACGGGCGATGTCGACATCGAGCTGAGCTTTCTCCAACTGGTTATTCAGCTTGTCCTGTTCCATCGCTACCTGGGTATTACGCAGGAAGTTCTGTTTTTCAGCCAACTGGGCTTCCGCATCCAGTATCTGCAAATCGAGGCCGGAGTTGGAAAGGCGGACAATGATATCGCCTTTTTTCACCTGGGCACCTTCCTCAACAACCTTTTCCTGTACGATACCACCTTCTTCAGGACTTAACTGTACCACTGTGATAGGCTGAACCTGTCCGTCCACACGAACAAAATCGTTGAACTGTTCCTTGGTCACATTGCCGATACTTATTCCACGGGCATCTACTTTCAATGTCGATGCATGGTCGCCGAAAATGATCCATCCCACCAGTACCAGGAATAAAACACCACCACCTACATAAGGTAAATGTTTCTTTTGAATGCCTTTTTTCTTTTCTAATTGTATATCCATCGTTGTATGTTTTTATTTCTTTATTGTTTGTTTCCTAGTTATTCGCGTTATTCTCAATGAATGCCTTCAATCAAAGGTTTCCCTTTATAATAATCGACCAGCTTGCATTTCATCAGATACATCAGCTTCCGCTGCAGCAGATCGGCTTTTGACAGAAGTAATGTATTTGCACTGGTTTGCAGATCGATCGGGCTCATCAGACCTTCTTCAAATTTACGTAAAGTTACCTGATAAGCAATTTCATCCGCTTTTGCTTTTTTATCCATCTGAATAGTTTCTTTGGCATAGCCCTCACGGTCGAGAATAGCTTGTTCGATGGCTGTCTCCAACTGACGGAGCACTTCTGTCTGCTGTTCCTGGGCAATACGCATATTATTGCGTGCCTTGCGCAGGTTGGTCAAACGGCTCAATCCGTCAAATAATGGGAAACTCAGGTTGAAAGAGATATATTCACCACGATTATTTTTAAACTGATTGCTAAAAGAAGCAGGTGCCTGCACTGCCTTCAGGTTCTCATAATAATTCGTAGAAACCCCGGCAGAGAAAGAAATTGAAGGCAACAAACGTCCTTTCGCCATCAGATACTGCATTTTATAGGATTTCAACTGAAGTTTTGCCTGCAAAGCTGTCGGATTATTTTCAGATGCGTAATCATATATTTCATCGATCGACTCCAACATGGTTGCATACGATTTATCCAAAAGCATGGTATCGACATCCAGTTCCATGTCAGAGGGGTAATTCATATTTTGCTTCAAAGTTAGCATAGCGGTATTAAGTAAATTCTGTTGATGGGTCAGATTGTAATCGTTGGCTGCTACCTGGGCTTCGATCTGTGCCACATCCGCTTTACCCTTCAATCCTAGTTCCTCCTGACGGCGGGTTTTATACAGGATACGGCTATTTTCTTCCAGCTGTTCGGCAGCCAGCTTAACGGTTCCCTGATAATACACTACATCCATAAAAGCCTGCATCGTATTAATAGCCAGATCATCTTTCGCCTTTTGGATATCGTTCATACCTAACTGACGGTTTGCTTTTGCCATACGCCATTGGTTGACCAATTGTCCCCCGTTAAATATAGGAATGGAAACTCCCAGGCTATATCCGTTATTGAAAGTAGATGTATTATTATAAACGTTAGTCTCCGGGTCGATCGAACGTCCAAAACTATATTGTGCACCAACACTGGCACTCATAGACGGAAAGAACGAAGCTACAGCAGAATTCAACTCTGCCTTATAAGAATCACTCGTATAAGCTTGTTTCTTGACTTTCGGACTGTTCTCAATAGCATAATGCATGCATTCATCCATTGTCCAGAGCTTTTCCTGGGCCATGGCGGCTGTTGCCAGGCTAAACGAAAGAATCGATGTGAATATTATCTGTTTCATTTTTGTGTTATTTTCTGCCTATAGAAGGGCAAAGACTGTGCCAAACCATTTAAAGAATTATTTATCAACACATTGACAAAACAAGTATTTTCTCAAAGTGTAAAAAAATTAGACAATGGTGTATAAATATTAGACAACAGATATTTATTCGTTTCATCCTCCTATTTTATATGTCTAAATATTAGACAGTGGTTAGGAAGTATAAAACCGAACCTGTATCTTTGCACTATAATATAGATATTATCATATATGGCTAAACAAGGCACCATACTGGTCGTGGACGACAATAAGGGGATTCTTACCGCAGTACAGATGCTGTTAGGCACCTGCTTTGAGAAAGTGATAACCATCTCTACCCCGAATAAAATAAAGACAACCCTGCACAATGAAGACGTGGACGTTGTTTTACTCGATATGAACTTCAGTGCCGGGATCAATACCGGTAATGAAGGACTTTTCTGGCTTTCTGAAATAAAGAAGGAAGACCCGTCGGTACAGGTAGTTCTTTTTACCGCTTATGCCGATATAGACCTGGCAGTAAGGGGGATCAAGGAGGGGGCTACCGACTTCGTTGTCAAACCCTGGAATAATGCCAAACTGCTGGAAACACTGAAAACGGCTTATGATATCCGGACAGCGAATAGGAAAGGGATTCCTCATGAAAGTAACAAGCAGGTTGTCTCCAAAGAAAGCGGTATGTTCTGGGGCGAAAGCAATGCAATGCAACAACTCCGCAACCTGATCGAAAAAGTAGCTAAAACAGATGCCAATATCCTGATCACCGGAGAAAACGGAACCGGTAAAGAAATGCTGGCCAGGGAAATACATATGTTGTCGAACCGTAAAAAGGAGGCAATGGTCCCCGTAGATATGGGTGCCATTACCGAAACATTGTTCGAAAGCGAACTGTTCGGTCATATGAAAGGAGCCTTTACCGATGCACGTGCCGACCGACCGGGTAAATTCGAGGCAGCCAACAACGGAACACTTTTTCTGGATGAGATAGGAAACCTCTCCTACCATTTGCAGGCAAAACTACTGACCGCCCTACAACGCCGCAGCGTAGTGAGAGTGGGGAGCAACACGCCTATCCCGGTAAATATCCGTCTGATTTGTGCAACGAACCGCGATTTACAGGATATGGTGCAAAAAGAACAGTTCCGCGAAGACCTTCTATATCGTATCAATACGATACACGTAGAAATCCCCTCCCTCCGCGACAGACCCGAAGATATCGTACCGTTAACAGAGATATTCCTATCTAAATATTGTAATATCTACGGAAAACCTTCCATGCGCCTGAGTGCGGATGCAAAGGAAAAGTTGAAACAACAGCCCTGGTTCGGTAATATCCGCGAATTGGAGCATACGATCGAAAAGTCGGTAATCATATCGGAAGGGGAAACGCTAGACAGTTCGGATTTCGATTTTCCCCGGAAGAAAGAATCTCCGTTGAAAGAGGCTACCACACTGGAAGAAATGGAATACAACATGATCAAAAATGCCATGGATAAATACAATGGCAATCTTTCGCTCGTTGCCAGCCAGCTGGGTATTTCACGTCAGACGCTATACAATAAAATCAAACGTTACGAATTGTAATAATGTTAAAAGGCATATATCATAGTCTGACTTTCCGGCTGGGTCTGTTCGGAATATTTACCGTCTGCGGAACCTACTTCGCTATGACCCGCCAATGGGAATGGTTCATTCTCATTCTTATCGGTTGGATCTATTCCATTCGGATGATGAGTGAACTATACAAACGCAATGCCCAAAAGGTAGCCTTCATGTTCGATGCCATCGATAACAGCGACTATGCCTTCCAATATGCGACCCGAGGTCGTTCTTCCAATGACAAACTGGTCAGCGAATCGCTGAACCGTATCACCCAGATACTTTTCCAGGCAAAAGCTGATGCTGTCCAGAAAGAGAAGTATTATGAACTGATCATGAACTCTGTCAATACCGGCATCATCGTATTGGATGATATCGGAAATATCTACCAGAGCAACAACGAGGCACTCCGTTTACTGGGGCTTTCCGTCTTTACCCATGTCAAACAGTTGGCTCGCATCGATGATAAACTACAGGCTACGATCGCTAATATCCTCCCGGGGGATAAACATCAGATATCATTCGTAAATGAACGCGGTACGGTCAACTTGTCTATCCGTGTATCCGAAATGACCCTCCAGGAAAAACATGTACGTATCCTGGCAATCAACGATATCAACAGCGAACTGGATGACAAGGAAATCGATTCATGGATACGCCTGACCCGGGTACTGACACATGAGATTATGAACTCCGTCACCCCTATCACATCACTGAGCGACACCCTGTTATCCATCCATGAAGATGCCGACAGCGAGATTCGGAACGGACTGGAAGTGATCAGCACAACCGGCAAGAGCCTGATCTCATTCGTCGAATCCTACCGCAAGTTCACTCATATCCCGACGCCTGAACCGTCGTTATTCTATGTACAGAAATTTGCCGAACGGATGATAAATCTGGCCCGTTATCACAACAATTTCCCTAATATAACGATTAATATACATATAGAGCCGACCGACCTGATCGTTTATGCAGATGAAAAACTGATTACGCAGGTTGTACTGAACCTGCTGAAAAATGCCATGCAGGCCATCGGCAGCGAACAGCCGGACGGACAAATAGAACTGAATGCATCTTGTAACCCGGATGAATCCGTGATCATCGAGGTTAGTAACAACGGTCCCTGCATCCCGCCGGAAGAAGCGGAACATATTTTCGTCCCGTTCTTCACCACCAAAGAAGGCGGTAGCGGTATCGGGTTATCTATCTCACGGCAGATCATGCGGCTTTCAGGCGGTAGTATCGCGTTGAAGAGCAATCCGGCAATAAACAAAACGTCATTTATCCTGACGTTCCCGTAAAAAACCGGAGAATGTCCTTTACAAGATTTTACCAGAGGCAGTTTGCCCAAAAAGACATCAGGAAAGAACAGAAAGAAAGTAACTAATATTTGGAAATACAAGCAATAAAAAATATGAAACTACTAGACAAACTCAAAATTAATCACAAACCTCGTTCCGGAGGATTAGACCTTTTGAAATATATCGGTCCCGGATTATTAGTCACTGTCGGATTCATCGACCCGGGAAACTGGGCAACCAACTTAGCCGCCGGATCCGAATTCGGTTATGCCTTACTATGGGTCGTAACCTTTTCATCCATCATGCTGATTATCATTCAACACAACGTAGCCCACCTGGGGATCGTCACAGGACTTTGTTTATCCGAAGCAACCAACAAATATATGCCCCGCACACTCAGTCGGCCTATTCTCGGTTCGGCCATGCTTGCCAGCATATCCACCTCGCTAGCAGAGATATTGGGTGGAGCCATTGCGTTACGGATGTTGTTCAGTATACCTATAAAGATCGGTGCCGTGATCGTTACAGTGGCCTGTCTGATCATGTTGCTCAGTAACACATACAGTAAAATAGAACGCTGGATCATCATGTTTGTCTCCATCATCGGATTGTCTTTCTTATACGAACTGGCTTTGGTCGATGTCAACTGGGGACAAGCGGTGCAGGGATGGGTAAAGCCTTCTTTTCCTGAAAATTCTATGCTGATCATTATGAGTGTGCTCGGAGCCGTGGTAATGCCGCACAACTTGTTCCTGCACTCGGAAGTGATACAAAGCCGTGAATGGAACCTGGAAGACGAATCCGTCATCAAGAAACAATTGAAATACGAATTTTACGATACGCTCCTGTCGATGGTGATCGGCTGGGCAATCAATTCGGCGATGATCATCCTGGCTGCGGCTACTTTCTTCAAGGAAAAGATAGCCGTAGACGAACTGGACCAGGCACAACAATTACTGGTTCCGCTGGTCGGAAACAATGCAGGCGTTATCTTTGCCGCCGCCTTATTGCTTGCCGGTATTTCCTCGACGATCACATCCGGAATTGCCGGAGCGTCCATCTTTGCCGGTTTTTACGGGGAGGCATACAACCACAAAGACTTACACTCCAAACTGGGGGTTATTCTTTCGTTCGTTCCGGCTCTGCTTATCATCTTCCTGATCGGCGACCCGTTCAAAGGATTGATCCTTTCGCAGATGTTGCTCAGCGTGCAGCTTCCCATCACCGTCTTTTCGCAGGTATATCTTACTTCCAGTAAAAAAGTGATGGGTCAATATGTCAATTCACGTTCGACCACCATCCTGTTGCTGTTGTTGGGAACGATGGTGACCGTCCTGAATATCGCCCTGTTAATCAGTTTGTTTTAACAAAATATTTATTCCGGACTATTTCAATTATACCCGGCAGGATGGAGATAAAAATGATGAGGACAATCAGAAGTTCCAGATTCTTTTGAACGATCTCCATTCCGCCGAAGAAATAGCCGGCATATGAAAACAAAACCACCCAAATAATCCCTCCTACGATATTATACGAAGCAAAATGGCGGTAATTCATATGTCCCATCCCTGCTACGAACGGAGCGAACGTACGCACAATGGGAACAAAGCGAGCAAGGATAATAGTTTTTCCTCCGTGCTTTTCATAAAATTTATGTGTTTTCTCCAGATAACTCTGTTTGAATATTTTCGAATTTGGATTGCTGAACAGTCTTTCACCGAAGAACCGACCTATTATATAGTTAGAAGCATCTCCCAGTACGGCAGCAGCAATCAGCACCAGTACAATCAAATGCACATTCATCGGATTACCCGGCAAAGCAGCCAAAGCTCCCGCCACAAATAACAACGAGTCACCCGGAAGAAAGGGAGTGACCACCAACCCCGTTTCACAAAAAATGATTAGAAACAAAATGGCATATATCCAGATGCCATAAGTCGACACAAGTGCAGCCAGATGGGCGTCGATATGCAGCACAAAATCAATCAGGAGATTGAAGTATTCCATATAAATGTATTATAATCTGTTCGATAAAATTAAGGCACAAATATAGGAAAAAACTTGTATTGCTATGCAGCGAATAAAGAAATCGCTACCTTTGTTCCGTTAATAAAGAAATAACATATTTATAACAGATATGAGCGATATCAAAACGAACGAAGAAGAAGGCAAAAAGAGCCTGAATTTTATTGAAGCAAATGTTGAAAAAGACCTGGCAGAAGGAAAGAATGGCGGACGCATACAAACTCGTTTTCCACCTGAACCAAACGGTTATTTGCATATAGGACACGCCAAAGCAATCTGTCTGGATTTCGGTATTGCAGAACGTTATAACGGAGTTTGTAACCTTCGTTTCGACGACACGAACCCTGTAAAAGAAGATACAGAATATGTCGATGCAATCAAGGAAGATATAGAATGGCTTGGATTCCATTGGGGTAACATCTATTACGCATCCGACTATTTCCAGCAATTGTGGGATTTTGCCATCCGTCTGATCGAGGAAGGAAAAGCCTATATCGATGAGCAAAGTTCGGAAGTTATCGCCCAGCAGAAAGGAACTCCTACCCAGCCGGGTATCGATAGTCCGTATCGTAACCGTCCTATCGAGGAAAACCTGACTTTGTTTCAGAAAATGACTGACGGAGAGGTAGAAGACGGAGCCATGGTGTTGCGTGCCAAAATTGATATGGCTAATCCGAATATGCACTTCCGCGATCCGATTATTTATCGTGTATTGAGGACCGCACATCACCATCGCACAGGTGACAAATGGAAAGTCTATCCGATGTACGACTTTGCACACGGACAGAGCGACTTCTTCGAAGGTGTTACGCATTCACTCTGTACCCTGGAATTTGTGGTACACCGCCCGTTATACGACCTGTTCATCGACTGGCTGAAAGAAGGTAAAGACCTGGACGACAACCGTCCCCGTCAGACCGAGTTCAACAAGTTGAATCTGAGCTATACATTAATGAGTAAGCGTAACCTGCTTACGTTGGTAAAAGAGAAGTTGGTCGACGGTTGGGACGATCCCCGTATGCCGACTATCTGTGCATTCCGCCGTCGTGGTTATTCCCCCGAATCTATCCGCAAATTCGTCGACAAGATCGGATATACCACCTACGATGCCCTGAATGAATTTGCCTTGCTGGAAAGTGCCGTTCGTGAAGACCTGAACGCCCGTGCCACACGTGTATCCGCTGTGCTCGATCCGGTGAAACTGATTATTACCAACTATCCGGAAGGACAAGTAGAAGAGATGGAAGCCATCAACAATCCGGAAGATCCGGAAGCAGGCAGCCATATCATCGAATTCAGCCGCGAATTATGGATAGAAAAAGAGGACTTCATGGAAGATGCTCCGAAGAAATTCTTCCGTATGACTCCCGGACAGGAAGTGCGTCTGAAGAATGCATACATCGTAAAATGTACAGGCTGTAAGAAAAACGATGCAGGTGAAGTGGTAGAAGTTTATTGCGAATACGACCCGAACACCAAGAGCGGTATGCCGGACAGCAATCGTAAGGTGAAGGGTACTTTACACTGGTTGAGCTGTGCACATAGCTTGCCGGCAGAAGTCCGTCTGTACGACCGTCTGTGGAAAGTCGAGAATCCCCGCGATGAACTGGCTGCTATCCGCGAAGCAAAAGATTGCTCCGTACTGGACGCCATGAAAGAGATCATCAATCCGGACTCTCTGAAAATATTGACAAACTGCTACGTTGAAAAGTATCTGGCAAATGCCAAACCATTAGATTATTTACAATTCCAGCGTATCGGTTATTTTAATGTAGACAAAGACTCTACGCCGGAAAAGCTCGTCTTCAACCGTACCGTATCTCTGAAAGATACCTGGAGCAAGGTTAAGGACAAGGCTTAACAATGTGCCAATTAAATTATTCCCTATGAAAAAAGATGATATCTCACGCTTGTTACAACGTTATCTGTCTGCCCGCGAAATGGGAAAAGAGCCCTATTTCGATGCAGATGAAATCGATGAACTGTTGGGCAGCTTTGAAGAATCGGATAATTATGAATATTTCGATGAAGTTTTAACCTTAGGGTTAAAGCTTCATCCCGGTAATACAGATTTACAGTTCAGACAATGCAAGCTTTACGTCTATAATGAAGACTATGAGAGTGCATTGGCTTTGATCGATTCAATCGCTGAAACAGACAACCAGGACCTCGACTTATTGCGATTGGAATGTTACTGCATGCTCGACCGGTATGATAAACTGATCGAATATACGGAAAGGCTGATCGAATCTGATTGCGAATATCTGGAGACTATATTCGAATACACCGCTCCCCTTCTGAGTGATATGGAAATGACGAACGAAGCGCACGATTTCATACGACGCGGCATCGATCTGTTCCCTGACAACCTCACTCTGAAAGATGAGCTATGCTATAACATGGAGATGAAAGGAGATATCGACGGGGCGATCAGTATGTGTAACGAACTGATCGATAAAGAACCCTACTCCTACGAATCCTGGTTCACGCTCGGACGCCTGTATTCGATCAAATCGGAATTTGAGAAAGCAATCGAAGCATTCGACTTCGCACTAACCTGCGATGACTCGGACCCGGAGCTGAAAATACTGAAAGCATACTGCCTCTACATGAATGAGAATTATGAAAAGGCATTGGAGGTTTATCAGGAGATCGATGCCACTACCGAAATAGCAGAACGTATCAAACCGCTTATGGCTGAATGCTATATCAAACTCGAGGATTTCGAAGGAGCATATAATTTACTGAAAGACATTATCGGTAAAAAGGCAACCTCCAACGAACCGGCTGCCTACATCAACTTTATCCGGTGTTGTGCTGAGACAGAACGCGACAAAGAAGCGTCCAAGACGCTCAACAAAGCAATCGAACTGTTTCCCAACAACGTCAGGATACTCTCTTTACTGGCTCTGACCTATGTGGAAAACGGAGAAGACAAGCTGGCTATAGAGACCACCGAACGTCTGTTCAATGTCCTGGATAAAGGAGAGAACTATCAGCCCGAAGATTACGAAAGTCTTTTCCACGCAGGTCAGTACCTGTATATGAAAGGAGATATCGACAAGGCACTCAAATATTATAATAAAGTATACGCCGTCAATCCGGAGTTACCTTATATGCACCTTCATATGGCTATGGCTTACCTGGCAAAGGGCGACATGAAGCATTTCGGTGAACACTTCAGCCAGACATCTCCGAAAGAACTGGTAAAATACCTGGAAGAATCCGGTATCGATTTCAGTGATGTAGAACAGCAACTGATGGGAAAACATATCCCACCGGAAGATCTGACGAAGGAATTCCTCAATAACAAAGACAATAACAACTAATGGACAGAAATCTAAAAGACTACGGTCTCCTACTTTTGAAAGGCATGGGAATGGGCGCAGCCGATGTTGTACCCGGTGTATCAGGCGGTACGATTGCCTTTATTGTTGGTATTTATGAAGAACTGATCGATTCGATCAAGAGTATCAACGGAGCAAGCCTGAAGTTACTTTTCACCGGTAAGATCGCCTCATTCTGGAAAGCGATAAATGCGAATTTCCTGTTGGCTATCGTTGCCGGCATTGCTATCAGTATCTTTTCGCTGGCAAAGATCATTACCTGGTTGCTGGTTACGCATCCGATCCTCGTATGGGCATTCTTCTTCGGTTTAGTTCTGGCTTCTACCTGGTTCGTTTCAAAAGATATCAAGCAATGGAACTGGAAAACAATACTGAGTTTTATTATCGGAGCCGTCATTGCGTACTATATAACTGTTGCCACACCGGCAGAGACTCCAACTAACTTATTTTTCATATTCCTTTGCGGTGCCATAGCAATCTGTGCCATGATCCTTCCCGGTATTTCCGGTAGTTTTATCCTGGTCTTATTAGGGAAGTACTTCTATATTATGGAAGCAGTAAAGACTCTCAATATACCGGTCATGCTTGTATTTATCTGTGGGGCAGCCATAGGTATTACCTCTTTCTCCCGTATACTTTCTTTTGCCTTGCGTCGGTTTCATGATACGACCATTTCGGTACTGGCCGGTTTTATGCTGGGTTCGCTGAATAAAGTATGGCCGTGGAAAGAAACAATCGAGACATATACCGACAGCCACGGAGTAATCAAACCGTTGGTAGAAGCAAATATCTTACCTAACCAACTGGTATGGGAAGCAGTCGGATTAATGATCTTCGGATTCGCTATCGTCTATTTTCTTGAAAAATTATCCATGAAAGGAGCTAAAGCTTAAAAAAATCTCTTCCCTATGCTCACGCACAAGGAAGAGCTTGTTCTCTCGCCAAAGAGAACCTCATCAATTATGTTAACCTTATTCAAGGTCATAGAAGGGAGCAGTTCGCCAGAGTTGCTCCCTTCATGTTGAAAACACACATATTCTTAGTATTGTTTATCTTTTCACCTTATTTATTAGCAAATAACATGCCAGAATCGTATCTATCTGATAATTAGCAATATTAAATAAACCGGACATGTCCGATAGTGGACAGTTGCCCGGTTTTGCTTATTGTATATCCGGCAACGCCATTTATATTGCAAATGGCGTGCCAAAATATACAAATACCTATCTATCAAACATATAAACATTATACACAAATCCTAATATGTCCAATTATTAGACACTGATGTACAAAATTTAGACAGTTATTACCTTACATCATATCTTGTAAAGAAATAAAAACAGGCCATAAACAGGACAGCAATTGTTATTATCATAGCAATCAGGTATCCGCTGATAAATTCGATACGCTGGCCGAACGATGCAATCTGTTCCTGATATTGCGGAATCTGGTCTACAGCGACGGACTTTTTACTGGTTGAATAATCTTCATAAGGATTATACCAGTGCGGACTACCTGAATCATTCGCATCTATATCTTTAAACCATTGCAGGAACCGTTCCTGAAAAGCATGCAGGTCATTCCAGTTCTTCTGAAAACGCAGGTAACCGCCTCCCAGGAAAGCTTCATTCATATAATCGAACTGGGCAATCGGCGAAAGCAACGTAAAATTACGGGTCTGCTCGAACTGACGGAACTGCTGCAAATAATAGGCATCATTAAACTTTTTATCGTTATTCATCAGGTTTGTCTGGTTCTTTGCACGTAACTCATGGCGAGGGAAAAACGCATCGCCACCATTGGACGACCAACTGCCCGGAGGCGCATTACGGTTAATATCGTCACTCGCTTCCCGGCGCTTACGGTCTACCTCTTCCGACGCCGGTATGCCGAATAGCTTTTTCGCCCAGAACACAGATGTATTAGGAATAATTACCGCAGCAAACAACCAAAAGCAAAGAGATATGAGCAGACTGATATTGGAATAACGCGTTACGACCGACGATAACAGGCCGAATACTGCGAAAGTAGTGATAAACAACAGACTGATCAACACAAATCCGCCCGTCTCCATCAAAAAGCTTCCGTTCAGCTGCACCTGTCCCGAAACAGCCAGAATAAGCAAACTGATTATTATACCGACCAACTCCATCATTCCCACGATCGTAACGATACTGAGCAATTTACTGCACAGGAAAGTACGCCGCGGCACAGCATTGGAAAAGACCAGTGCCAACGTCCTCTCCTCCTTCTCGCCCGATATCGCATCAAAAGCAAAAAGCAACGTGATAAAACTCAGAAACATAGAGACTATGAACGACCAGCTCAGGCTGTCCCCACGGCTTAATAACGGATTGTTGCTATCGTGACGCACCGAATAACCGAACACATTGTAAGCACTATATTCGATACGGTTAGGCAAATAGCTCTCTTTACAATCTGCAATTACACTGTTTTCACGCGGAGAAGTCACAAAACTACTCGGTTGTGTCGCTACCTTCGACACATTCTCGGCACGTTTAGCCAATGACTCCTGCTGAGCCTGGTTGTATTTGGCGTAATTATCGTGCATACCTTTAAAAGAAGAAACAAATGAAACACTTCCCAAACTAAAGACTAGCACAACAATTACAAAAGAAACCTGAAAACGCAGACTATATAAGTAGTTCTGCAATTCCCGTATATATAAAGTTGTAAACATAACTGTAATTATTTATTATCTGACATCATATTTCATAAACGACACGATTGTTCCGACCAACAATACGATCGCCAACCCCAGCAAGGCACATAAGCGTCCCAATGCATCGCCCAAAGCAGCAGAAAGTGCTACCGGCTGAGGGACATAACGAGGAACACCACTGGTATCCAGATATGGAAATTCACTGTTTCCTCTGTCATATCTCCTTTGTGCCTCTTGGTCTCCTGTATCCAATTCGGCACGGGTAGGAAAATCCTCCAGTTTCTGTCCCGTAAAGTAAGAGATAGATTCAAACAACTTATGATCTTTGAAATAAGTAATAAGGCTCTCCCGGTAATTGCGAAGACTCTCCATATATTTCAGGAAACAATTCGCATTGGTATGACACAAAGCATCTGTTGCCTGGCCAAACAATTCGGAAGGAGACAACCAGGCAATAACCTGTTGCAAATGTTGCTGCCGCATCAGTCCATCCAGGTAATCGCGTTGCAAAGCCCACTTCTTATCCGCATTATTCAACATGACAGGGGTTGACCAAATCTGCATCTGCTGATGGAATAAGGGAGTTTCGCGCGGTCCTCCTGCCAGTTCCAGATATTCCACACCATCTCCATTACAATTATTATAACTCAACCCACGCATATTGACCCGTTGGGCTGCTCGCGGCCATTCTTCCATATATTCTTTATAATACGTGTCATCATAATTATTCATCGCTGCCTGTACATTATCATACAGAGGTGCTTTAGAGATACTCTGAGAAAGATAAGTGGCAATATTAGGCATGAGGAAAAGAAACCAGATCCAGCACAGCAAGCTAATGATGATGGATGATGACGAATGCGTGACCCTGCTGGAGATAAACATACCCAACAAAAGGAATACCATCATATAAATAACAGATGTCAGGAAAAGCAATGCCACTCCGCCCCAATCGGATGCAGAAAAGGATATTCCCGGATTGACCACGATAATCAGGCAGGCCAACAGATAACAGAACAACAATATAGGAAGCAATATCAGCAACAGTCCCAACAACTTACCCATCAGGAAAGAAATACGGCTCACCTGTCCGGTAAATGTCAGCTTCATCGTCCCGTCTTCCCGTTCGCGGGTGATGGCATCGTACGAAAAGACAAGTGCCAACAACGAAATGAGGATAGCGATCACCTTTGAAAAGTCTATCGAGAAGAAGGCATTCAATGACGGGTTATCACGCGTAATCGTATGACCCGAAGGAAACAACGGATATTCCCAAAAAGCGATCTTTACCTTGTTTCCCACATTCGTCATTATACCCGTACTAAAAATACTCAGAGGTTCAGGCTCCTGTACGATGGTAGGACGTACCGCCGACCACACCCGACTCTCTTTCAATTCCCGATCCGCCTGCGCCTGTTCGATCTTATAGACACGAACCTGGTTCTCGTAATTGTCCACACTGACGATGATCGTAAACGGGATCACCAGGAGGCAGAGCACAAACCCTATAATAAACCTGACTGACAACAAGTTCAGCAGGAAATCTTTCTTTGCTATTAACCAAATCATATTATTTATCGTATTAGACAGTTTGTACTCTTATTCTAAAATAGCTTCTTGCATATAATCCAGATAGATTCGTTCCAGGTCGTCCTGAAGAAACTCTTCACGGCTACGGAGCATGACAAGACGCCCTTCCTTCATAATACCGACACGGTCGGCCACCGCTTTGGCACGGAAGAGGTCGTGGGTGCACATCAGGATACTTTTACCGGCATTGCGCAGGTTGATCAATATCTGCATCAGCTCGGCAGCACTCTTGGGATCGAGTCCGGTAGTCGGTTCGTCCATGACGATGTTGTTGGCATCTTTGATGATAGCGATGGCAAGACCTACTTTCTGGCGCATACCTTTGGAGAAGGTTTTCAACTTGCGTTCGAAGGCTTCTTCCTGAAGGCCGACACGGCGCATGACGTTATAATAATCGTCTTTTGTCAGATTCGTCTTCCCTCCCAGGCGGGCAAAGAAATCGAGATTCTGACGGGCGGTGAAGTTACCGTACAGCATGACGTTTTCAGAAACGAAAGCGACATGATTCTTAGTTTCCAACGGGTTCTCCATCACGTCGATACCGTCGATCAGGGCATGGCCCGAAGTCGGTTCGATAAAGTTCAGGAAAATATTGATGGAGGTGGTCTTTCCGGCACCGTTAGCTCCCAACAGGAAGAATATTTCCCCCGGTTTGATTTCCAGATTCAAGGCATCCAAAGCCAGGTTGCCGTCTTCGTATCTCTTTGTTAAATCGATTGCTTGTAACATAGTGTTCTTATTTATATTGTTATTATTATTTTATTTCTACTTAAGTGACTTAGCCATTACAGGTTCATTTGCCGTCGGTTTTAACCGACGGTTTACAAATTGTTTCTCTTCTTCGGCTTTAGCCACATTCCTCTTAAATAGAGAGACTGTTTAAAATAGGACTAAAGTCCAAGAGATAGATCATTTACCAGTCCGTCAGCTAAAGCAGACGGCAAATAAACCTGTAACCAAGCATGTCCCATTTATAATTGATGCCCTATGCCCGGATAGGCTCAAATCTTCATAACTTACCGCTTACTAAGCTTCATCCCGAACCAGACAATTCCACCTACAAAGCCAATTAGCAACAGGATTAAGAAGATTGTTCCGAAGATAGATGTGGCGGCGTTTACCTGGATGCGGACTGTCTTATCCTCTGTATCCACCTTGCGGTTATCCGCCATGGCTTCCGTCTTGATCTTTACTTCCTGGGCACCTACTCCACCGTCTTTCGGCGGGATGATGGTTACCTGTACGGTCATTTCCTTTTCCGGTTCCAGGCTGCTGATCACATCCGGTTCGATGCGGGTATCCCAACCCAAAGGCCTCTCAGCAGTCAGCTTGATGTTATCCAGGCGACGGCTACCACCGTTACGTACGGTCACATCCATTGTCACTTCTTTTCCTACGGTTGTTTCGTGGTAGAGGTTGTTTGCACGCACTTCGATCTTTCCTTTTCCGCGAGGGATGATCTCCAGATTTTCGTTACCGGCCTTCTCGCCGTTAGAGGCAGAAACAGTCTGAACCTGGAACTTGATCGGTTTGTCAATCACTACTTGCTGGTCGTCGCGGTCGGGTAAATATACCTGCAAAGATAATTTCTTTATGTTTACGCCCTGCGCAAATTTGATCTGGGTCACTTTACTTTCTCCGTCCATAAAGTCGTAAGTGATCTGACGCGGCAGGTCGAGTACTTCCAAACGATATACATCGTCCGAAGTAGAGAAGCGTTCGAGTGTCAGATCATACGTGGCCTTACTGCTCAGGTCCGCTTCCTGGCTGAACTGCATGGAGGAAATATCGATCACATTCACACTGGCATCTTTCTTCAGATAGATGTTCTTCTCATCCTTGCGGTTATTGTAGTTCAACGACACCGTAAGGTTCTCCGCATCTTTCAGCAATTCAAAATCGGCAGTCGCCACCTTCCCCAGTTCGATAAACGGCACACGGTACTCGTACGGCGAACCGATAATCGTCTTCGATTCGTTATCGACCAGCGATACATATATATTATATATCTTACCGGAACGCATCTCGGGCGTAAAAACATCGAAATGTTCTTTGAACTGGCTCAGATACTCTTCATTCCCTTCCAGCGCACTTTTCAGGGTGATCTTTACCTTGCGTTCGCCACGCTGGTCCTGATATTTCACGGCACGTTCCACCGTGATGTAACTCTGTTGCGAGATCAGCTTCAGGATCAGCTTCTGATAATCCACTTCCTTACTCAGCAGCTCATTCTTCGAACGGTTGAAATCATTAGCGGAGATGGCTTTCTCATTATACAACTTCGTGTCGTTCTGAAACTTCTGTTTCGCTACTTCATAGTCGGCACGTGTCTTCTTCAAGTCGAGCAACAAGGCTGCTTCGCTGTCACCTTCCGCCCGGACGGTAAAGGGCATCAGTAAAATGACCAGCAATACCGTGATAAAACTTTTCATGTGTTCGTTCATTTGTTCTTCTTATTATTAGTTATTTCAATTTCGTTCCTAAGTTTCTTTTAATTTCCTGCAATGGAAACTGGAGTTTCTTCGGTAGGAAACTGTAATTCCCTCCGCAGGAAACCGGAGTTCCCCGGGCAGGAAACTGGAGTTTCCAAAGCAGGCAACTACGAGGAAACTGTAATCAATTATATATAAAACTACTAACTAAAAACAGCTTTCCTACGATTCAGGCAGGAAACTGCGGTTATGTTCAAAGTCATACATCGTCTTACGGTTCAGGTCAGCTACCGATAAGCGGTAAGTGATATAACTGTCGATGTAAGCCAACTGCACCTGCGAAAGACGCTCCTGTTCGATGGAAAGTTCCTGACTCGTCATATCGCCGTTTTCAAAACGCATCTGGCTGATCCGGTAACTCTGTATGGCAACCTCCTGGTTCCGGCGGTTGATGCGGTAACGCTTCTCGGCCTCATACACGCTACGGACAATCTCACGTATCTCCTGTTCGATAGTACGTTCGGTATTGTCGAGATCCAGTTTGCGTTGTTTCAGGCGGACTTGTTCGCGGCGGACCTGATTTCTGGCACGTCCCCAGTCCAGAAGCGGATAAGAGACAGTCAGGGCAATCCCACGGTTTGCAGGACGGTCGCGCATATTGTCAAACGAAGAACCGACCAGCTGACCGACCGTACCGTCGCTGCGCGTACTTAATCCGGTAAAATCATAGTAAGCGGATATATTCCCCTTAAACTCCCGTTCCCGTTTAGCACGTTTCACTTCGATGGCCTGCAACTCGATATCGAGATTGTTTTCCTTGATCTCCATACGGTTGCGCAATGCCTCGTCGATGGCCTGCTGCATATCGACAATAAAAGCCTCGAACTCCATCTCTGCTTTCAAATCGATCTCCTCCCCGAGAGGTAAACCGATCAATAGCTTAAATTGGTCTTTAGCAGTAGATAGCTTTCCTTCACTCTCCATTACACGGGCCTCGTCCTGCGCTACGGTAATCTCGGCAATCAACATTTCCCCTTCGGGAAGATTACCCGTTTCCTGTTTCAGCTTGGTGATGCGATAAGCCTCACGGGAATTGATCAAACGGTCCTGATTGATCTTATGTTCGTACGCCAGTTTATATACAGTATAAAAGCTCTCCGTTACATTATATACTATATTCATCTGCACACGGGTGAAATAACAGGTACTTTTCTTATAATCCAGTTCCGCCACCTTCATATTCTCTTTCAGCTTATTGGCTGTAAAGATAGGCTGGTTGAAAGAGAGGGCGAAACGGCTGTACACCTGGTCGCGTTCCAGTTCCTCATAATCCTGTTGTGAAAGCGTAGTCCGGTAATTCTCCCAATACATTTTAGAACTGAGGGCAAAATTACCTCCGGTGGGCAATACATAGGTAAAGTTCAGATTCCCTCCCACCTGCAGGGAACCGGTGGAGTTATAAACCGGCAGACCGTTGGCTTGCGAGATTTCTGTCAGCCCTTCCGTCCATGAAGGCGTAAAGAAATCGAAATTAAGCAACGGCTTGAACTGCGCCTTTGTGTAAAGATAAGAATAGCGGGTGGCATCCATGTCTTCCTTATAATATTTCACCGTATAACTCTCACCCAATGCGATACGAATCGCTTCATCGTAAGTAATCATCCGGGGCGTTTCCGTTTCAGCATGCCCTGCCAAAGCAAATCCCATTAACAGAGATACCAGTAATTTTCTTTTCATACTATATCGAATTAAGTCTTTCCGGGTAATAGATTACCCAATTATCTTCTTTTATTTATATATTCACATATAGTAAGGCAAACGGCGTGCCAAAATCATAACAGACTGATTATACGCGCCTCGCTGAAATGGGTAAGTTTTTACTCATGGGTAACCGCCTTTATCTTTACCCAAATTGGGTAATTATTTACCCATTTGCTATACATCAGAAGATAATACAACCTATTCATCAGAAAGTTATAATCCCAAATAAGAGAAAACTCATACCTTTGCCTATCTGAAATAAACAAGTAATGCCATGAATATAAGAAAAGTAGCACGTAACATATTCTTATCTATCACGTTCCTTACCACGCTGGCTTCTGCAACGGCCAAAGAACCTGTCGACTACGTGGATATGTTTATCGGAACATCCAACTCCCGGTGGATGCTGGGGCCTTATGCCCAGGAGCCGTTCGGGATGGTACAACTCGGACCGGACAATCAGGGAAATGTCTGGATGGGCGGATACGAATACGCCATCAACAGCATTTCCGGTTTCAGCCATCTGCATGCCTGGACAATGGGCGGACTGATGATCATGCCGACAACAGCCGATCTAGCCCTGTCGAATCCATCTTCCGACTCTCCCTACAAGGGAGCAAACGCAGGGTATCATTCCCGTATCCTGAAAGAAACGGAAAAGGCTTCGCCGGGATATTATTCCGTTTATTTATACGACCATGAAGTGAAAGCCGAACTTTCCGCCACTACTCGTTGCGGTATCCACCGGTACACCTTTCCCGAAAGAAAAGAGTCGAGGATATTGATAGACCTTCTGTTCCCTACCGAATGGGATTACGGATTCAGCGTAAAAGATGCCTGCATCACCCGGGTAAGTGACACGGAACTGGAAGGTTATGCCGACTGCCAATCCGGATCATGGAGCAGATGGAATGATTATAAGCTGCACTTCATCATCCGCTTCAGTAAACCGTTTTCCCGGCTAAACGGATGGAATGAGGGGAAAGAAGTCGATGATATACAATCCATCTCCGGCAAAAACGACATCGGAGTCTATGCCCTTTACACTACGAAAGAAGGGGAAAGCATCACCGTCTCTACCGGCTTGTCGCTGGTCAGCATCGAGCAAGCCCGTTTAAATATGGAGGCGGAACTGGCTCCCCTAGAATATGACTTCGACCGTGTAGCAGCGCAAACCCGTACCAAATGGAACAAACTGCTTGGGAAAATAGAGATAGAAGGACAGAACGAAGTGGATAAAACAAAGTTCTATACCAACCTCTACCGCGCTTATGCCGGAAAACAAACCTGGAACGATGTGAACGGCCAATACCGCGATGCCTGCGAAAACGTACAGCAACTGGATCACGGCAATATGTACGGTGGCGATGCTTTCTGGAACAGTTTCTGGAACCTGAACGGCCTTTGGTCGATCATCTCCCCTCGCATCGTTGACGATTGGGTAACCACCCAGCTCGAAATGTTCAAACACACGGGATGGACAAGCAAAGGTCCGGCAGGTCTGGAATATTCGGGGATCATGGAAGGTTCGCACGAAACTGCGCTGATGGTGGCAGCTTACCAGAAAGGGATACGCAAAGACGGAGAAGACATTTACAAAGCCGTCATAAAAAATGTAACGGAGACGGGTATCAACCATCCCTGCGGCGGTAGTTGCGGCAATCCTTTACTGGATGTTTACATTAAGTATGGTTATATGCCGATGGAAATGGGCGTTGTATCCAAAACACTCGATTATGCTTACGACGACTGGTGCGTCGCCCAGCTTGCCTTTGCCCTCGGAAAGAAAAAAGAGGGAAAAGCATTGCTGGCACGTTCCATGAACTATAAGAATGTATTTCATCCGGAGAAGAAGTTTGTCATGCAGCGGGACAGTCTCGGCAATTGGGATCCCGACTTCAACGTATTCTCCAACAAAGGGTTTATCGAAGGGAACAGCTGGCAATACTCCTGGTATGTACCGCATGATATTGCGGGATTGGTCGATCTGCTGGGGAAAGATCTTTTCAACAGCCGCCTGGAAGAAGGTTTTATCAAATCGGAAAAGCATAAGTTCGCTGCTCACGTCTTCGACCGTACGATGGGGCAGGCAGCCGAATTTTATATCAATCAGGGGAATGAGGTAAATATGTGTACGCCGTTCCTGTTCAACTACTCCGGCAAACCGTGGCTGGCACAGAAATGGTCGCGTGCCATCCTGGATAGTTTCTACGGTTCGACTCCCTATCATGGCTGGGAAGGTGATGAAGACGAAGGACAGATGGGCGGCTGGTATGTGATGAGTGCCCTCGGCCTGTTCGAAATGAACGGAGGTGCTTCCCTACGGCCGGAACTGGAACTGACCAGTCCGCTCTTCAACAAAGTAACCATCCATCTGGATCCGGATTATTATAAAGGGAAGACTTTCACGATCGAAGCCCGTAACAACTCAAAAGAAAATATCTATATCCAGAAAGCATACCTGAACGGCAAAGAATTGAAACAGCCGCGAATCCCCTTTACCGCAATAACTGTCGGCGGGGTACTTTTACTCGAAATGGGCGATAAACCGGGGTATACATGCTTCTGAAACAGCTCCATGTTGCCGGACGAAATCATTATTCTATGTAACCGTCCGGCAAATTCATCTGTTTTTTATACTTTTGTACAAAGATCAGAAACAACATGCCACTATTCAGAAAGAACGAACGACCCGCGCAACCCAATCTGGAACAATTGCTTTCAGAGTTCAACCAGTCACTTACGTTGATTGTCGACAAACAATTGCTTATCGGTAACATCGCCGCCAAAGTAAAACAAATATGCCCTGTCGAGAGTATCTATATTTTCCTGCTGGATGAGAACACCGGGAAATACAAACAACAGAACGAAGCAAAGAACAAACCGGTGACCCTGACCAAACGAAGCCGCCTGACTAGCTGGCTATCGGTAAACGAAAAACATCTGACCGTGTCCGAACATCCGGATATCATCGCTTACTTCCCTCCGGAAGAACAGGAAATAGTACGTCAACTGGGCGCAGAACTGATCTTCCCGCTAAAGGTGATGAATCAGATAAACGGAACGATCTTTATCGGAAAGAAAACCGACGGAACCGTTTTCACCCCACAGGAACTGAAGCTGCTCTCCATCCTGATCAACCAGGCGACTTTTGCCATCGAACATGCTTCGCTCTACGAGATACAGACCGAACGCCTGAAAAAGATGTACCGCACAGATCGTCTGGCAACTTTGGGAGAACTGGCTGCCGGTGCCGCCCATGAGATACGGAACCCGCTGACAGCCATCCGCAGTACGATCCAGTATCTGAGTAAGGATTTCAATGCCGACCCGACCAAAAAAGAGATGATGGATGAACTGATCTCGGAAGTGGAACGTATCAATAAGATCGTACAAGGCTTGCTGTCGTTCGCCCGTCCGTCGGAGTTGAACACATCGGAGGTAAACATCGAGCAACTGATCAACCAGACGCTTTTGCTGGTGACAAACACTTTACGTAAACAGGATATCGAAGTAGAGTTCGAATACTTCACCGACAATACGACCCTACAGGCTGACACGGAACAACTGAAACAGGTCTTCCTGAACATTATTCTAAATGCAGTCGAGGCCATGAGCAAAAATTCTTCCGGCCACTCGCGTACATTAATAATAAGTATAGAAAAGGGAGCACCGATCAATACGCATTCCCGTTATCTGATCGTCTCGTTCGAGGATACCGGAAAAGGGATCGAACAGAAAGACATCGAGAATGTATTCAACCCGTTCTTCACGACAAAAGAAGAAGGGACCGGATTAGGATTAGCCATTTGCTACGGCATCGTGAAACGCCATGAAGGCGAGATCGAGGTAAAAAGTACGCCGGGCAAAGGCACTTGCATAAACATAAAACTACCGCAACGTATATGAAAGCAAAAATAGTAGTAGCCGACGATGAGCCGCGCATCCGTAAGATGATCGCCCGCCTGCTGACAGACGAGGGATACGAAGTCATGCCCGTCGAAAACGGACGGGAAGCGGTAGAGGCACTTCTCTCCTTCCACCCCGATGTGATCTTGCTGGACCAGCAGATGCCGGTACTGACAGGTGTGGAAGCATTGGAAGAGATCAAACGTATTTCCCCCAACCAGGTCGTCCTGTTCGTTACGGCCTTCGGTTCCATCTCCCTGGCCGTCGACGCCGTAAAGAAAGGAGCTTACGATTTTATCGAAAAGCCGTTCGATAACGACAAGCTGGTGCTCACTGTAGGCCGTGCCGTTGAACACAGCCGGATGAAAGGTGAACTATCGACGCTAAAGAAGACACTGGGAGAGAAACAAAGCTCCGTTATCGGAGAAAATACCGGACTCAGGCAAACCATGATACAGGTCCGCCGGGTAGCTGAAACGAATGCCACCGTCCTGATCCACGGAGAAAGCGGTACAGGTAAAGAACTGATCGCGCGTGCCATCCATACCAATAGCCTGCGTGCTAACGGCCCGTTCGTTGCCATCAACTGCGGAGCTATTCCGCTTACATTGATGGAAAGTGAACTGTTCGGCCATGAACGGGGTGCCTTTACGGATGCCAAAGAGGCCAAGGCTGGAACTTTCGAGCAGGCAGACGGCGGAACTCTTTTCCTGGATGAAATAGGCGAACTGCCTTTGGATGCCCAGGTGAAACTACTCCGCGTATTGGAAGAACGGAAAATCACCCGTATCGGAGGGAAGAAGGCAATCCCGGTAGATGTCCGTATCGTAGCAGCTACCAACCGCAACCTGGACGATGAAGTGAAAGACGGCCGTTTCCGCCTCGACCTTCTCTACCGCCTGAACGTTTTTACCCTTATCCTCCCGCCACTTCGCGAACGGAAAGAGGACATTCCGCTGCTGACCAATTTCTTTATCCGCAAATATAACCGGACATTGAGCCTCGACGTACAATCCATTACACCGGAAGCCGTGAAGTTGCTCGGCTCTTACGGCTGGCCCGGCAATGTCCGCGACCTCGAGAATGCCGTACAAAGTGCCATGATACTGTGTACCGACGGTACAATCCGTCCCGAACACCTGCCCGACCGGGTGAAAGGATACGAACTGGCAGAGGAACAATCCGTAGCAGGAAGCAGCGGAAACAGTATCCGGGAGATCAATGCGCAAATAGAAAAAGAACTGATACTCGAAACGCTCCGGAAACATAGTTTCAACCGGACACTGACAGCCGAAGCACTCAATATCAGCCGGAAAACACTGTTCAACAAAATGAAGCGGTACGGACTGGATTCAGCGATTGACAAATAGCAGACGACAGTTGACAAGTGACAGTTGACAGATGATAACTCAATAATTTACACATTGATTTTTAAACCGTCAACTGTCACTTGACAACCATCAACTATCAACTGTCACTTGTCAACTGTCAACTAAAAAATGAAGCAACCCTTGTTTTTATAACATTAGTTCTTAACTTTGTAGGTCTTACACGACATAAAACATAATTAGTTATACTATGGCAAAGATAAAAGGAGCGGTCGTTGTTAACCAGGAACGCTGCAAAGGGTGCAACTTATGTGTAGTTGCCTGCCCCAGCGATGTACTGGAATTACACCCGCGTGAAGTGAACAACAAAGGGTACCATTATGTGTACATGAAAAACCCTGATGCTTGCATCGGTTGCGCCAGTTGCGGATTGGTTTGTCCCGACGGCTGTTTAACCATCTACAAAGTAAAAATATAAAACAAATATGGCAGAAGAGATAAAATTAATGAAGGGAAACGAAGTCGTCGCCCATGCAGCTATACGCTACGGTGTAGACGGATACTTCGGATATCCTATCACTCCGCAGTCGGAGATCCTGGAAACCCTAATGGCCGAAATGCCGTGGGAAACAACCGGAATGGTAGTACTGCAAGCCGAAAGTGAAGTAGCAGCTATCAACATGGTGTATGGTGGTGCCGGTACAGGCAAACGTGTAATGACTTCATCTTCCAGTCCTGGTGTCAGCCTGAAACAGGAAGGTATTTCTTATATCGCAGGTGCCGAATTGCCTTGTTTAATTGTAAACGTAATGCGTGGCGGTCCCGGTCTGGGAACGATCCAGCCGAGCCAGGCAGACTATTTCCAGACAGTGAAAGGTGGCGGACACGGCGACTATCGCCTGATCACCCTCGCTCCTTCTTCCGTACAAGAGATGGCTGACTTTGTCGGATTAGGATTCGACCTCGCTTTCAAATATTGCAATCCGGCTATTATCCTTGCCGACGGTATCATCGGTCAGATGATGGAAAAAGTGGTTATGCCTCCTTTCCGTCCGCGTAAGACAGAAGAAGAGATCATCGCCGAATGTCCGTGGGCTGTACAAGGCAAAACGAAAAATCGTAAAGCCAATGTGATCACTTCACTGGAACTCGATCCGGCGAAGATGGAAGAAAACAACCTTCGTTTCCAGGCTAAATACCGCAAGATTGAAGAAAACGAAGTACGCTACGAAGAGTTCCAGTGCGACGACGCAGAATATCTGCTGGTTGCTTTCGGTTCTTCTGCCCGTATCTGCCAGAAAGTGGTAGAGATCGCACGTGGAGAAGGCATTAAACTCGGGTTGTTACGTCCGATCACGTTGTGGCCGTTCCCGACAAAAGCGATTGCCGCTTATGCCGATAAGGTAAAAGGTATGCTTTCTGTCGAATTGAATGCCGGCCAGATGGTGGAAGATATCCGCCTGGCTGTTAACGGAAAAGTAAAGGTTGAACACTTCGGCCGCCTGGGTGGTATCGTGTTTACTCCGGATGAAGTACTGAATGCGTTAAAAGAAAAGTTATTTTAATTTCTATGATACGCGGAAGTAAAACAGACAGCATATTGACAATCCTGTTCATGGTATTGGCAGCAGCAGCGATCGTTTGCTATTTTGCAGTCGACGATCGCCATGTATTCCTCTATTGCGGAGGGGCTGCCATATGCTTCAGACTTGTTCAATATCTACTGAGATTTATTAGTTAATTAAGCAACAATTATGGAACTCAACGAAATAATTAAACCGGAGAATCTGGTCTATACAAAGCCGGAATTGATGAACGACAATCCCATGCACTACTGTCCCGGTTGCAGCCACGGTGTGATACACAAGCTGATCGCTGAAGTGATCGCCGAAATGGGAATGGAAGAAAAAACAATCGGTGTCTCCCCGGTGGGTTGCGCCGTATTCGCATATAACTACCTGGATATCGACTGGGAAGAAGCTGCTCACGGACGTGCACCTGCCATCGCTACAGCGATCAAACGCCTGAATCCGGAAAAGATGGTCTTCACTTACCAGGGCGACGGCGACCTGGCCGCTATCGGTACAGCCGAAACCATCCATGCTGCCAACCGCGGCGAAAACATCGTGATCGTATTCGTAAACAATGCTATCTATGGTATGACCGGAGGTCAGATGGCTCCTACTACACTCGAAGGGATGCCGACTGCGACTTGCCCTTACGGACGTAACATCGCCCTGAACGGCTATCCGCTGAAGATCGGCGATCTGCTGGCTCAGCTGGAAGGTACTTGCCTGGTTACCCGCCAGAGCGTACAGACTGCCGCCGCCGTTCGCAAAGCCAAAAAGATGCTTCGCAAAGCTTTTGAAAACTCAATGGCAGGCAAAGGGACTTCAGTTGTCGAATTCGTTTCCACCTGTTCATCCGGTTGGAAGATGACTCCTGAGAAATCAAATAAATGGATGGAAGAGAACATGTTCCCGTTCTATCCGCTAGGAGACTTAAAGAACAAAGAATAAGTAAATACAAAAACGACATGAAACAAGAAATAATTATAGCAGGCTTTGGTGGACAAGGTGTTCTGTCGATGGGTAAGATACTTGCTTATTCAGGCTTGATGGAAGGCAAGGAAGTTACCTGGATGCCTTCATACGGACCCGAACAACGCGGTGGTACAGCCAATGTAACAGTGATCCTGAGCGACGACCCGATCAGCTCTCCGATCCTGAACGAATATGACATCGCTATCATCCTGAACCAACCGTCTATGGATAAGTTCGAAAGCAAAGTGAAACCGGGTGGTATCCTGATCTACGACGGCTATGGTATCCATACACCGGTAAAACGTACCGATATCAGCGTTTATCGTGTGGACGCGATGGATGCTGCCACGGAAATGAAGAATGAAAAAGCATTCAACATGCTTATTCTCGGCGGTCTGCTGAAGATCGTTCCGATGGTACAACTTGAAAACGTGTTGCTGGGTCTGAAGAAGTCCCTGCCCGAGCGTCACCACAAGCTGATCCCGATGAACGAAGCGGCCATAAAGAAAGGCATGGAGATCATACAGAAAATGTAATCTTGCAAAAAGAATATAAAGAGGGGCGTTTCTTTCGTAGAAATGCCCTTTTGTTTTATCTTTGCAACCCATGAAGCATTGCTTATACATATTATTGTTGCTGATAGTATCTGCCGTAACCGTTCAGGCACAACGCGAAGGAGGCCGGGCAGATCAGAGAGGTGGAGGAAGACGTGGCGGCTTCTCCCTGTCGAACCTGACATCATCGCAGAAAGATATACCGGACAGTCTGCTGGTTGCTGATAGTGCCGCTTTGAAATCCAAACGCATTACAGCCTATCGGCTCACTCCCTTTCTGGGTGAACCGTATGTAGCACCTATGGATACGAATAAACTGAATTTCAGTAATTCGACATTGGTGGAAAGTAAATCGCTTGCCGTCGGCTACCTGGCAAACCTGGGCTCTCCGGCACAAACCAAAATATTCACCGAACGGCAGGAAGCACGTGATTTCATCTTTGCCGATGCATATGATTATTATATCACGACACCTGAAAACGCCTATTTCTACAACACAAAAATCCCTTACACCAACGTTATGTACACCACTGCCGGCGGTAGCACGAACAAGGAAGAACAGTTGAAAGGGACAATGACCATGAACTTCGGCAAGAAGATCAATGTGGGTGCCGATATCGACTATATCTATGGCCGCGGACATTATAAAAATAATGGTAACAAACTATTAAGCTATCGCTTCTTCGGCAGTTACCAAACCGACCGTTATGAATTGCATGCTTCGCTAAGCAACTTTAACTTTGTAAATTATGAGAACGGAGGGTTGGAAAACGATTCTACCATCAACCATCCGGACGAATATTTCCCGGAAGGACGTCCGTCCGATACCAAATCGTATGATATCCGTTATCTGACAAATGCATGGAACCGTGTACGTGGAAAACGCTATTTCCTGACGCAACGATACAATCTCGGTTTCACACGTGAACTGGAAGAAACGGATGAAGAAGGGAACCCGAAGGAAGTGTTTGTGCCGATATCCAGTATTATCCATACAATCGATTACGAAGATAACCGCCGCCGGTTCATCGCTGACAACACGGCACTGATGGATTCGTCCTATGTGGTCGATGATAACGGTTTGCGTTTCCCGCGTATCTATGGATTAGGGGCTGCACTCAACGACCAGACATCTGCATGGAATCTGAAAAATACGATCGGCCTTTCGTTACGGGAAGGTTTTCAGGACTGGGTGAAATTCGGTCTGACCGCTTTCGTCAGGTTGGAAAAACGCAGGTTCAAACTGGAGCCAAGGATAGAAGGACTCGACTACGGCGAATACGGCCGGGGTCCCTACTTCTCTGTAGACAATATCGACCTGAAGAATTTACCCACAGCAGAGATTTATGATGAGTTCTCCACCTATGTCGGAGCGGAACTTTCCAAACGCCAGGGCAGTATCCTGACTTATAATGCACGAGGTGAACTATGTATGGTTGGTAGTGATGTAGGTGAGTTTCGCGTGACCGGAGATTTGCAAACCCGCTTCAAGTTATTCAATAAAGATGCCGTTATCAAAGCAGATGCTTACATCAAGAATACAACACCGGCTTTCTACCTGCGCCATAATCATTCCCGGTACTTCTGGTGGGACAATCCCGGCTTTAACATGACCCAGCAAATCTATGCGGGAGGTGAAGTTTATCTGGAATCTTCAAAGACGACATTAAAAGCAGGTGTAGAAAGTATCCAGAATTATATTTATTTCAATAAGGAAGGATTCCCGGTACAGCATGGAAGCAACTTGCAGGTTGTCAGTGCACGTATCAAACAAGACTTCCGTTTCCGTGCTTTCGGATGGGAAAATGAAGTTTGCTGGCAATTAAGCAGTGATAAAAGTGTACTTCCTCTTCCATCGATAAGCGCTTACTCGAACATGTATCTGGCAGTTAAGCTGGCAAAAGTACTGACCGTTCAATTGGGAGCCAATGTGTATTATAACACGGCTTACTACGCTCCTTATTACGAACCGGCCACCCAACAGTTCCAGGTTCAGGATGAAGTAAAAGTAGGTAATTATCCTTTGGTCAATGCGTATGTGAATTTCCACCTGAAACAGGCCCGTTTCTTTGTAATGGCGTATAACCTGAGCAGCAAGTTTGCTGATCCTAACTATTTCTCTCTGGCCCATTATCCGTTGAATCCGATGGTACTGAAAATGGGTATTGCTGTTACATTCAATAACTAAGCCGTATGAAATCCCGGAAGTTACTGGTCGTTTATGTCATCCTGTTGGTATGTGTACTGATAGTCATGTTTCGTCTGTGGCCATATAAGAAAGCGCCTGTCGCTCCAAGGGACTATCCGGAAATCAAGGCAGAGGGTATCCTTCGAATGGTTACCGAATATAATCAATCCGGTTATTACATAGCCGGCGATACGATAGAGGGGTTCCAATATGAATTAAGCCAGGCAATCGCCGCCTTGTCCGGTCTGGAAGTTCAGACCCAGCTCGAAATGAGCCTTGCAGAAAGTTTCAAGGAATTATCGGACAACCAATGCGATATCATAGCCCGCAATATTCCGATTAACAGTGAAATAAAAGAGAACTACCTGTTTACCGAACCGATCGTTTTTAACAAGCAGGTATTGGTACAACGCACGGAAGAATCCAACAACGGCATCAAACCGATCCGTAATCAGCTCGACCTGGCACAAAAGACATTGTATATCCCCAAAAACTCACCGGCTTTGCTGCGTCTGCAAAACCTGGCACATGAAATAGGCGACACCATCTATGTAAAAGAAGACGAACTTTATTCCAGCGAACAATTAGCCATCATGGTAGCCAAAGGGGATATCGACTATGCCGTATGCGATCAGCAAATAGCCCGTCTATCCAAAGACAATCTGCCCGAAATAGATATCGATACGGATATTAGTTTCACCCAGCTTCAATCGTGGGCCGTACGTAAAGACTCCCCTATCCTGCTCGACAGCCTGAACAGCTGGTTGTCACAAATTAAGCAGAGCGGTTTGTATGACCAGATTTACAAACGCTATTACGGAAAGAAATAATTACTTCAAAACAACTCTTTACCAGGCATGTGAAGGCAGAATGAACGAAAAAGTCGAACCTTCACCCAGCCGCGATTCAACCCGGATAGTACCTCCCATCTTCGTCACAAGTCCTTTACAAATAGCTAATCCCAAACCGATACCCTCCACATAGTCATTGACCTTGACAAAGCGGTTGAACAGGTTCTGCAATTGCGCCTCAGCGATTCCCTGTCCGGTATCTTTGACATAAAAGTTTAGTTTACCATCCCCCAGAGATTCATAGCCCATCGTAATGCTCCCCTTTTTGGTATTCTTGATCGCATTATTAACCAGGTTATTGATTAGCTGGAGCAAACGGATATAGTCGGCACCAAAAGTACATCTATCCAGTCCCTTTTCCAGGATCAGTTTCACATCTTTCGGCATACGGGGTCTTATGGAAGCATAAGTAGTATCCATCATCTCGTTCAGGTCGATCGGCGCATAGCTGATCTTTATCGCATCCGCCTCAATCTTCGATAAGTCGAGAATATCATTGATCAATTGCATGAGCAACTGATTATTGGCTTTTATTATCTCATAATAAGACATACGTTCTTCGTCCGAATCCGCAAAGGCCATCATTTCCGAAAAACCGGTTATTGCATTCAAAGGCGTACGGATCTCATGGCTCATATCTGCCAGATATTTAGATTTCAGCTTGTCTGCCATTTCCGCCTTATCACGCTCATCTTCCAGGCGTTTTTCTATTGCCCGTTTCACTGTAGCGTCACGCCACAATGCGAGTAACAGAGGTTTTCCGTTACTTAAAGAAATCGGATACTTTGCAACCTCAATATATTTAGTCTCTCCGGAAACAGTCTTGAGCCACCCATGAAATTCGGCCTCTTTTCCCGAGCGGATTACCTGTCTATCAACCTCCAGGCGTTCCTCTGCCGACATTAAGGCATTAAAATTCACTTCAGAGTCATCGTGTCCTTCGATCTGGGATGTATCAATACCCGTTATCTCTTCCATAAATTTGTTCCAGTAAAGATAATTGAAATGATCTTCCGGATCTTTTACAAATACCCCCAGAGGCAAATGATCTAATATTGTATTAAGTAACTCATGAACTGTATCCGACTCATTTAAGGTTACTTTCTTTTGAAAGCCGTTAGAGCTATCATTTATTCCCATAATAACTTGCCATTTTTCCAATACGGGCATAAAGATATTAATTTTTATGGTACAGCACCATAGATAAATATGAATTTTCAAAGCTTACAGAAAAATACAAGACATTTATTACAAGAGCCAACATTAGTAGTATAGAATTTGACAAATATTATTTACCTTTACGGTGAATTTAATGATAGAAGATGAGATTTGACGAATTGGATTTGGAAGAGGCCGTATTAGACGGACTCGATGCTATGAATTTTCAGGAAACGACACCTGTACAGGAATTAACGATTCCGGTAATATTAGAAGGGAAGGATATTATCGCCTGTGCACAAACCGGCACAGGAAAGACGGCGGCATATGTACTGCCTCTGATCAATGAATTAAGTAAGGGAAATCATCCTGACAATGCCGTTAATGCCGTTATTATGGCACCAACCCGTGAGCTGGCCCAACAGATAGACCAGCAGATAGAAGGATTCACTTATTTCGTTCCGGTATCGGCTGTGGCCGTATACGGCGGAACTGACGGGGTAGCCTGGGAACAACAAAAACGAGGTATGGAAATGGGTGCCGATATTGTTATCGCCACTCCGGGACGTTTATTATCGCACCTGAAACTGGGGACTGTAGACCTTTCACAGGTTTCCTATTTCGTGCTCGATGAAGCCGACCGCATGTTGGATATGGGATTTTACGACGACATTATGCAGGTATATAAACAACTGCCTCCTACGTGTCAGACTATTATGTTCTCCGCCACCATGCCTCCCAAAATCAGAACATTAGCAAAAACAATTCTGAAAAACCCCGAAGAAGTTAAAATCGCCATCTCACGTCCACCGGAAACAATCATGCAAACGGCTTATATTTGCTACGATCCTCAAAAACTAAAGATACTTGAAGATCTGTTCCAGCAAAGCCGTCCGCAGCGTGTCATTATTTTCTCTTCCTCCAAAATGAAAGTGAAAGAGCTTGCCTCTACCCTGAAACGGATGAAGTTCAATGTAGCTGCCATGCACTCCGACCTGGAACAGTCTCAGCGCGAAGAGGTGATGAAAGAATTTAAAAACGGACACATCGACATACTGGTCGCTACCGATGTTGTTTCACGCGGTATCGATATCAATGACATCAAACTGGTAGTCAATTATGATATACCTCACGATCCGGAAGATTACGTACACCGCATTGGTCGTACTGCACGCGGTACCGGCGGCGAAGGATTAGCTATCACATTTATCAGTATAGAAGAACAGGCACAGTTCAAACGCATCGAAAACTTCCTGGAAAAAGAGGTTTACAAAATCCCTATCGATCCGAAGTTTGGCGAAACACCCTTGTACGAGCCTGAGAAATATGGAAATATGCGTCGCGGACGCGGACGTCCACGTAAAGAAGGTAACAACGGTGGAGGAAGAAATCAGGGAAACCGTCCGGGAGGAAAACCCAATAACGGAAACCGCCGCGGAAGACCTAAAAAAGAATCCTGAAAGAAAATCAAAATACAGGTAAACAAAAAGGGATGCATTTAATATGCATCCCTTTTTTATATGTTTCTGTTTTAAATTATCCGTTCATGGAAGCCAGGAATTCCATATTATCATAAGTTTGTTCCATACGTTTCTTCACAAACTCCATCGCTTCGATCGAGTTCATATCCGACAGATATTTACGAAGTATCCACATACGGTTCAATGTACTTTCATCCTGCAACAGATCATCGCGGCGAGTACTTGAAGCTGTGATATCGACAGCCGGATAAATACGTTTGTTAGACAACTTACGATCCAACTGTAACTCCATATTACCTGTACCTTTAAACTCTTCAAAGATCACGTCGTCCATTTTTGAACCGGTTTCTGTCAATGCTGTTGCCAGGATCGTCAGGCTACCGCCATTCTCAATGTTACGGGCAGCACCGAAGAAACGTTTCGGCTTCTGCAGCGCGTTCGCATCCACACCTCCGGAAAGAACCTTACCGGAAGCAGGCTGAACTGTATTGTAAGCACGTGCCAGACGAGTGATAGAATCCAGAAGGATAACAACATCATGGCCGCATTCTACCATACGTTTAGCCTTGTTCAATACGATCTCGGCAATCTTCACATGACGTTCTGCCGGTTCATCGAAAGTAGAAGCGATCACTTCCGCATCTACACTACGAGCCATATCGGTTACTTCTTCCGGACGCTCATCGATCAACAGGATGATCATATATACCTCCGGATGGTTCGCTGCAATTGCATTAGCGATATCTTTCAGCAACATAGTCTTACCGGTCTTAGGCTGTGCCACGATCAGACCACGCTGACCTTTACCGATCGGAGAGAACAGATCGACTACACGAACAGCTATATTATCATATACTTTCGGAGCTTTACGAGCCGTCAGCATAAACTTTTCATCCGGGAAAAGCGGTGTCAGATGATCGAAAGGAACACGGTCGCGCACATCTTCCGGCGAACGGCCATTGATCTTATCGACTTTTACCAGCGGGAAATATTTTTCACCTTCCTTCGGAGGACGGATAGCACCTTCCACCACATCACCGGTCTTCAGACCAAACAATTTGATCTGCGATTGTGAAACATATATATCATCCGGAGAAGTCAGGTAGTTATAATCCGAAGAACGCAGAAAACCATAACCATCCTGCATCATTTCCAAAACGCCCGTACCGATCAGAATTCCATCGAACTCGTACTGTTTTTCCTGCGATGCGTTATTGTTGCGCTGATTATTGTGGTTATTCTGATTGTTCTGTCTGTTATTATTCTGACGAGGAGCGTTTTGCTGCGGCTGTGCTTGCTGCGGCTGAGGAGCATTCTGCTGTTCAGGCTGTTGCGGAGCAGCTTTTTCCGGTTTGGCCGACGAAGGAGAGAACGGGAAAAGTTGATCGAGCACCGACTTGGTGTCAGGATGTCTGAATACAACTCTCTTGGGTTCGTTTGCTGCCGGGGTTTCAACTGCCGGGACTTCAGGGGCTTCCTGTACCGGTACTGCCGGAACTTCAGGAGCGGCTTCTACTACCGGCAATTCCTCCGGAGCACCTTCAACCACAACCGGTGGTAATAAAGGCTTTTCCACAACTACTTCCGTAGAGACAGTTTGAGGAGTCTTAGTAACCTTCACCTCATCTGTCTGATTAGCCGGAACAGCTGCACCTGCCACTTTTTCTTTCTTTTCAATGCGTACTCTTTTCTTACGCTCGGGTTGTTCCTTCTTTTCCGCAACAACCGCTGCTTTCTTTTCTGCAACAACCGCTACTTTCTTTTCTTCAACCGGCTCTGTGGCTTCAGGAGCTACAACCGCAGCCGTTTCGGACTTTGCAGCTTTAGGTTTGCTTTCGGCTTTCGGAGCTTTTGCAGCAGCCGTTTTAGAAGGTTTCTTCGCTTTCGTCTGCTTTTCAGCTTTCTTAGCTTCTTTTTCTTTCTCCTTTTCTGCCTGTAAACCTGCATAAGAGATAGCCTGTTCATCAAGAATACGATAAACAAGTTCTTCTTTTTTCAAAGAACTTATCTTCTTAATTCCCAACTCTTCCGCTATACTCTGCAATTCAGGAAGGAGTTTTTCATTTAGTTCTAGAATGTTATATTTCTGCATATTGAGAAGTGAGTAATAAAAACGGCACACGATGAAAGATTGTACAACACGTGCTTACCGCTATCATTGTATCTTAATAGTTTTTGATAATAAAAATTTCAATGTAAAAACCGGATTGTCTAGCTAATTTGAATCATTAGTAACACATCTGCGGAGTAAATCAGTGCAAATGTAAAAACATTTTTAGTTATTCTGTCATTTTTGTCGAAAAAAAATTCACAATTAGCACACTCTTAGTCGTTTTGTCGAGACAAAAGCGGTTATCGGAGCGCTCTCCTACAATCCAGATAATGTTTTCGCCGCTACAAAGGAGCCACGTCCGCTCCTTATCCATACGGCTGAATTTATGATCGGAAAAATAATCACTCAGTTTCTTACGGCCTTTCATCCCAAAAGGAATGAACCAGTCTCCTTCTTTCCATTTACGTAATGTCAGGGGAAAAGAGAGTTTGTCGTAATCGAAATAAGCGATATGCTTATCTTTCCGGATACTGAAGTCAGTAGTAATAACAGATTTAAAGAAAGAAAGTTCAATCGGACCGTGCCAGATATCTTCCATAATATCTTCTGCCGTAAACGCATATTCCATAGTCTCCCCCTGATCTTTGGGCTCCAACAGCAAATACTCACGATCTTTCAATAAACAAAATCCGGGAGAATAAAACATTTTACCCGACTCTCTCTCCAATGAACGGAATACATCATCGGCTACCTGGCGGGAAAAACCATAAGGCTTCAACAACTCATATAAAATCGTTGCAGGAGAAGGATATCGGAGCAAGCGGGCAATCGGGATACGGTTTCCCTCTTTCAGCAGTTCTCTACGGGCTTTTTCCACCTCATGCAGGTAGATGGTTTCGGTTTCTGCCAAATGGTCGGCAGTGCGCGCTATAGCCGATTTGACGGAAGGATTCAATTCTTCCAGCAAAGGAAGTACACGAAGACGAATAAAATTACGTGTATAAGCATCCGAGAGGTTTGTGCTGTCGGTAACATACGGCAATTGCTGTTCTTCCAGCCAGTCCAGTATCTCACTACGGCTGACCGTCAGCAGCGGACGCACCACATGGCCGTTTTTCGGACGAATACCACCCAGTCCCCGAATCCCTGTCCCCCGCACCAGGTTCATCAATACAGTTTCCACGCTATCGTCGCGATGATGGGCCACAGCGATAGCCTGTGCACCCAAACGTTGCCGCATCTCTTCAAACCAGCTGTAACGGAGTTCACGGGCTGCCATCTCGATAGAAAGATGGTGCTCTGCCGCATAAGCAACGGTATCAAAATCTATTTTATGAAAAGGCACCTGCAGCCTGCAGGCCATATCTTCGGCAAACTGTTCATCTCTGACAGACTCATCGCCACGCAAATGGAAATTACAATGCAGAGCCATACAGGGATAATCCAGCTGTACGAGCAAAGCAAGCAAAGCAACCGAATCAGCTCCTCCACTCAACCCGACCAGCACAGGCTTGTCCCCCGACAACAACTGCTGTTTTTCGATATATGCACGAACAATATTCCTCATCTGCCGTATAAAATTATGGCTTTAGCCAAACATATTATAATTCAGCTAAAGCCATAAGCTTTTATCCACTGTATCAGTTTTTATTCTTCCACACCTGCCAGTTCCGGGTCGATCATGATACGTCCGCAATATTCGCAAACAATCACTTTCTTACGCAACTTGATATCCATCTGTTTCTGGGGCGGGATCTTATTGAAGCAACCACCGCAGGCATCACGCTGGATATAAACAACAGCCAAACCATTGCGTGCACCCTTACGGATACGTTTGAAAGCAGTAAGCAAACGAGGCTCGATCGTTGTCTCCAACTTTTTAGCCTTTTCGCGTAATCTTTCTTCTTCCTGCTTGGTTTCGGAAATAATCTCTTCCAGTTCGCTCTTCTTCTGAACCAGGTCAGCTTTACGGCCGTCCAGTCTTTCAGAAAGCTGGGCAATCTCTTCTTTCTTATGGTTAATCGACTCACCGAATTCACGTATCTTCTTTTCAGAAAATTCGATCTCAAGTCCCTGGAATTCGATTTCCTTCGACAAGTTATCAAATTCACGGTTATTGCGCACGTTATCCAGTTGCGATTTATATCTCTCGATCAGTCCGGTAGATTCTGTAATTCTGTGTTTCTGTTCAACAACAGCATTCTCATAATCCTGGATCTCCGACTGATAGTTCTGAAGACGGGTTTCCAATCCTGCAATCTCATCTTCCAGGTCCTGAACTTCCAGGGGAAGCTCTCCACGAAGCGTTTTGATCTTATCAATTTCAGTCATCATCGTCTGAAGTTGATAGAGCGTAGAAAGCTTTTCTTCAACTGTATACTCTTTTTCAGCTGATTGTTTATCTGTAGCCATTCTATAAATATTTTACCGGGTTTGAATTAACATTCGAAAAATGTACGGCAAAGGTAGGGAATTTTTTCGATATTATGTTATAAAAGATGTCTTTTGTACATACTTCGGATTCATAGTGGCCTATTACAGCCAACAGAATACGATCCTCCACATCATAAAAGTCATTGTATTTAGCCTCTCCTGTAATGAACACGTCGGCACCGTACGCAATCGCATCTTTCACAAGGAACGCGCCGCTGCCACCACACAACGCTACTTCACGTATCGGCTTGCCGGTGAAGGCGGAATGCTTTACGCAACCGACCTGAAACAGGTCTTTTATCCGTTGCAGAAAGGCCAGTTCATCCTCTTCTTCCGGCAACTCGCCCACTACGCCCGAACCGACCTGTTCCCACGTATTGTTTAAAGGGTAAAAATCGAATACCGGCTCCTCATACGGATGAACGGAAAGCAAAGCGCGTGTTATCGTAGGCTTACGGAAAGCAGGCAATATCGTTTCGATACGGATTTCGCGTTCAACATGCAACTCCCCTACTTCACCGCAAAACGGATTTGTACCTTCTCCTGCACGGAAAGTTCCGCTCCCTGTCAGGTTAAAACTGCACGAATCATAAGCCCCGACAGTTCCGGCACCTGCGTTGAACAATGTGGTTCGCACCAGTTCGGCATAAGCTTCAGGCACGAATGTAACCAGTTTCAACAAAGCGCCTTTCTGCGGACTCAACACACGCACGTTTTCCAAACCGATCAGTTCGGCCAGACGAAAGTTCACACCACCAGCAGCATTATCGAGATTCGTATGGGCAGCGTAGACCACCAGGTCATACTTGCATGCCTTCATCATACAACGCTCGATATAAGTCGAACCGGTCAACGATTTGAACGCTTTAAAGGCTAAAGGATGATGAGAAATAATCAGATTACACCCCAGTTCTATCGCCTCATCCACCACCTCTTCAGTGACATCGAGGCAAAGAAGCGCACCGGTGGCAAGCTGGTTTACATCTCCAACCTGTACACCTGCATTGTCAAAGCTTTCCTGCAATGGCAACGGAGCGTATTGCTCTAATTCTTTCAGTACATCCTTTATCCGTATCATAAGCAATAAATTATTCTTTTACGTCTACTTTCAGGCACAGCTCATCCAATTGCGAATCGTCGATAACCGACGGAGCATCGAGCATGACATCGCGACCGGAGTTGTTCTTCGGGAAGGCGATGCAATCGCGAATCGAATCGAGACCGGCAAACAAAGACACCCAACGGTCGAGACCATAAGCCAGACCTCCGTGAGGGGGTGCACCATATTTGAAAGCATTCATCAGGAAGCCGAACTGAGACTGTGCTCTCTCTTCGGTGAATCCCAGCAACTGGAACATCTTATCCTGCAATTTGCTGTCATGGATACGGATAGAACCTCCACCCACTTCAACACCATTGATAACCATATCGTAAGCATTGGCACGTACAGCACCTGTATCACTATCCAACAGCGGAATATCCTCGGGCTTCGGAGAAGTAAACGGGTGGTGCATCGCATAAAAACGCTGATCTTCTTCACTCCACTCAAACAACGGAAAGTCTACAACCCACAGGCAGGCAAACTTATTCTTGTCGCGCAATCCTAACTGGCTTGCCACTTCAAGACGTAATTCGCAAAGTTGTTTGCGTGTCTTCATTGCATTATCACCGGAAAGGATCAGGATCAGATCGCCCGGTTTTGCACCGAAGGCATCTTTCATCTGCTGCAACGTTTCCTGTGTATAGAATTTGTCTACACTCGATTTTACGTTACCGTCGGCTTCCACACGGGCATAAACCATGCCCTTTGCTCCCACCTGCGGACGTTTTACAAACTCGGTCAGCGCATCCAATTGCTTACGTGTATAAGTTGCTGCCCCTTCGGCGCAGATACCGCCGATATAAGCTGCATCGTCGAATACCGAGAAACCATGACCTTTCATGATATCCATCAGTTCGACAAACTTCATACCGAAACGCAAATCGGGTTTATCGCTTCCGTAATATTTCATTGCATCGTGCCAGGTCATACGCTGGAACGGTTCTTTAATCTCAACACCACGAATTACGTTGAACAGATGTTTCGCCATTCCTTCGAAGATATTCAAGACATCTTCCTGCTCAACGAAACTCATTTCACAGTCGATCTGTGTAAATTCCGGCTGACGGTCGGCACGCAGGTCTTCGTCACGGAAACATTTAACGATCTGGAAATAACGGTCGAAACCAGACACCATCAGCAACTGTTTCAAGGTCTGCGGAGACTGTGGCAATGCATAGAACTGTCCCGGATTCATACGTGAAGGAACCACAAAATCGCGTGCACCTTCGGGAGTAGAATTTACCAGAACCGGAGTTTCCACTTCAAGGAATCCCTGTTTATCCAGATAGTTACGAACTTCAAAAGCCATGCGGTGACGCAATTCGAGATTCTTGCGAACAGCATTACGACGCAAATCCAGATAACGGTATTTCATACGCAGGTCATCGCCTCCGTCCGTTTCGTCTTCAATCGTGAAAGGAGGAGTAACAGCCGCATTCAATATATTCATTTCCGAAACGATCAACTCGATATCTCCTGTCGGGATATTTTTATTCTTGCTGGAGCGTTCTCTAACCGTACCTGTTACCTGAATAACATATTCACGTCCCAGTTTATTTGCCTTTTCGCAAAGATCTGCATCCACTTCCTGATTGAATACCAACTGGGTTATACCATAACGGTCGCGGAGATCGACAAATGTCATACCGCCCATCTTACGAGTTCTCTGCACCCATCCGGCTAAAGTAACCACCAGACCTTCGTCTGCCAGGCGCAAGTTTCCACATGTTCTTGTTCTATACATCTTAAATAAGATTTATTTGTTTTAATTCCATGAATCAAAAGTACACATACAATGCATCTGTAAAATACTATTGTACTCTACGCGCAGCCGGTTTGCAAAGATAATACTATATTCATTAACTGTAATAATTTCATTGAAATTAAAAGAAAAACAGGACAACCGGACCAAAGATACTTACGATTATTTAATGCAAAACAACTGTCATACTATCATAACACACACCTTATCTATTAATATTCAGCACTACGACAGCATGATAGTTAAGATGATACGGATCAATACAACTATCATACTATCATAAATACACCTGGATTTTATCACGTAGTATATTGTTTATTTTCAATAACATAACGACTTATTTCCATTGAGACCCGGGTCTGTCAACCCTTTACACCCGGGTCTCGGCACCGTTCAAACCCGGGTGTAAAAAGCATTCAAATGAGGGTCTCGGAGAAATAATCCGCTTACTCTTCGCAAAAAATCCTATTACATCACTAAAAAAAGATACCTGTTTAATATAAAACAACCCACCGGCTACACTTTCAGGTACCTTATTTTTTTGATAAACGGGTAGATATGACAGTTAAATGAGGATTATGATAGTTGCCATGATAGTTATTTCAAGCAACTATCATAGATATATGCATTGACTTTCAATCCACACAAAAGAAAAATGAGAGTATGATAGTTTATTTTCAAAAAACTAATCAGGGAAAGAGAACTTCCGGATAAGATATATTATAGAGATTTAAAAATAAAAAAGAGAACCAACTAAACCGTTGATTCTCTTTCTCTGTCGGGGTACCAGGATTCGAACCTGGGACCCCCTGCTCCCAAAGCAGGTGCGCTAACCGGACTGCGCTACACCCCGTTTTACAACCCCTTTATTGTTGATTGCGGTGCAAAGGTAAGCATTTATTTTTATCTTCCAAATATTTCGTGTTCTTTTTTAATTGATTATTTTCGCATCTGTTTATTTACATGATTTAAAGGAAAGGAGGAAAAAGCAGCAGAAAGAAGAAGAATCGAACATGAACATATTGCAAACCAATATGTTATAATATAAACGTATCAACATTGAAAACAGTATGATAATTGCCTATACACGAACATATTCAAACAAGCAACAAAGTGACAATCAAAAAAATGCGATTGAACAGTTTGCCGCGAACAATAACATAATTATCGACAAATGGCATAAAGATACCCGTACAACCTCCTCACGACACAAGAACAGGCTTGAAGATATAATCAAGAATATGAACGCTGGCGACACACTGATTGTAGCCGATGTTACGCGCCTGAGCCGAAGGTTGATGGAAATTATGCATTTGATCTTATTATGTATTGAGAAAAAAGTAACCCTTCATTGTCTTAAGGAAGGCTATACTTTTGAAAATAATGTCGACAGCAAAACATTAGCATTTACTTTTGGGCTCGTTTCGGAAATAGAAAGTAAACTAATCTCGACCCGAACAAAAGAATCGTTAGAGATAACCAGAAGCCGGGGTAAAGTACTCGGGCGGCCGAAAGGAACACCCAAAATGGATCACCTGCTCTCACAAAAAGAACAGATCGAAAAAGAACTCAACGAAGATAATGCGACTTATGCCGAACTGGCCGAATTTTACCAGGTATCGCTGAGTAGCTTTAAAAAGTTTGTCAGAGACAATATTTCACCTTCACTTCCCGGACGAAAAAGAAGAGGAAGAAAACAGGCAGAATAGAGACCATATATTAAGGGGAATTGAAACAAATCGACAGGCTTATGTTTTCAATTCCCCTTTTTTTTATTTGTCAGTTTTTATTTCTCTATCCTGATGCGGGCATCTACCGCAAACAATCCCCGGTCGGTTGCTACCAGCGGATTAATATCCATTTCTTTTATCTCGGATGCAAAACGGAGCAAAGTGGAAAGGCGGACGATGATATCAGCATATTGTTGTTCATCGATACCTTTTTGACCACGCGTTCCCTTAATAATCGGATAACCGCGCAAAGAGCGGATCATGGAATAGGTTTCATCATATGATAACGGAGACAGGCCATAAGAGACATCTTTCAATACTTCGACAAAAATTCCTCCCAGTCCACACAGGATGACATGGCCGAAACCTTCCTCATATTTAGCCCCCAGGAACAACTCCTGCCCTTTCAGCATGGGCTGCACCATAACGGCCGTCACATCCGGCAAACGCATCATACGTTCAAACTCGAACAACAGATGTTCTTCGCTACGAATATTCAGGGCTACTCCTCCAATATCACTTTTATGTACAGGACCTACGACTTTGGCAACTACGGGGAATTTTACCCGTTTGGCAAAAGCGATCAACTCGTCTTTGTCGGTCGATGTAAATTCATCCACAAGCGGAATATTGGCAGCACCCAGTAAAGTACGAACCTGCTCGGGAGCCAAATATCCGTTTGAAGGAAGCTGGTCGATGATGCGGCGTACCTCAGGCACATTAACCCCATACAGTTGTATATCGGTACTCATCGGCTTCGGCGTATTGATCACACGTGAAAGGGCTGTTCCCAGCGTCACTTCATCAGAGAAATTCACATGGCCTTTTTTAACAAAACTGCGAACCTCCGGTCCGGCTGTCACAATAGAGGGGAGCACCGGGAAGATCGGTTTTTTACATTCTTCCATCTTCTTATGAAGCACTTCATAAGCGTCATACAATTTCACCAGTCCCGGACTTCCGAAGATGACCATCATCAGGTCGATTTCTTCAAAATGATTTTCGCAATAATCGATCGCGGTAGCCAGATGTTCCGGTGTTCCCGTTCCGATAATATCGATCGGGTTGCCCACTGCAGCCCCCGGATATAATTTAGATTTCAGTTCGGTAGCAACAGGCCCTTCCAGGTTCGGAACATTCAGACGGCCTTTGGAAAGCGCATCGGCCAACATAACCGCCGGACCTCCGGCATGTGTGATGATAGCACAGTTCTTTCCTTTTACATCCTTCAGGGTAAAGATACTGGCAACAGTCGTCAGTTCTTCACGGCTAAAACAACGTACGATGCCCGCCTTACGGAACAAAGCCTCAACTGCCGAATCAGAGCTGGCAATCGCACCGGTATGCGAAGAGGCCGCACGTTTGCCGGACTCTGTACTTCCTGCCTTGATCGCTGCAATATGGCATCCTTTACGAATCAATGAAGAAGCATGATAAAGCAGTTTATCGGGATTCTTGATCTGCTCGATATACAGCATTTTTATTTTTGAGTCGAGTACAGGATCAAAATGACGGTCCATATATTCGATCACCTCCTCCACTCCGATCTGTTTGGAGTTGCCGACAGACCAGACAGACGAGAAGCGCAAGCCTTTAGTCAACGCCGATTCGATAATGAAAAGCGCCGTACCGCCTGAACTGGAGATAAAATCCACTCCGTCCGGATGAAATTCGGGTATAGGTTGCGTAAATACGCCATGGAAATTCATATTCATCAGCCCGATACAGTTCGGACCGATCATGGATGCTCCCGCTTCATTCACACTTTCGAGCATCTGATTTTCCAGAATGGCTCCTTCGTGAGTCTCCTCTCCGAATCCGGCAGAGACTACAATAAAGGCTTTTACATTCTTCTGTTTTGCCAATACATCGACAGCTTCAGGACATGAAGGACCGGGAATTGATATAATAGCCATTTCCGTATCCGGTATATCGTGTACGGAATGATACGATTTCAGACCTTGCACGTCGTCTTCCTTGGCATTCACGACATACAACTCTCCTTTATATTTACCATCGAGGAGGTTTCGTACCAAACGCCCACCCGGCTTGTGTACATTATTTGAGCCGCCTACAACGACTATGCTCTTCGGGTCGATTAATTCTCGGTTAATCATAACATTTTGATTATTTAATTCAATGAGCCGGAACAAATATAGCTTTTTTCATCTATTTATTCATCGGATTCCGGGTTATTTATTTACATTTTGCACATTCCAGACACAACCAGTCACACCAGGCATCCATACCGTCGCCTTTCATAGCCGATACTTCAAAAACTGCTAAATGGTGATTCACCTTTAAAGCATTATTTTTCAATGTCTCTATATCTGTATTGAGATAGGGTGCAAGGTCTGTCTTGTTGATCACACAGACATCTGCTTCTGCAAAGATATGCGGGTATTTCAAAGGTTTGTCATCCCCTTCGGTCGTACTTACAATAACCACTTTCTTCGCTTCACCGAGATCGAACATGGCAGGGCAAACCAGATTGCCGACATTCTCAATAAACAAGATCGAACCGTTTGCCGGAGAAAGATGTTTCACCGCATGATTTACCATATCAGCCTCCAGATGGCAGCCTGTTCCGGTATTTACCTGGAAAACTGGGATATTCAGAGCGGCAATACGATCTGCATCATTGGAGGTCTGCTGGTCACCTTCGATAACATACAACGGAAGTTTACCATTCAAACGGCGGACGGTCTCTTCCAACAATGTCGTCTTTCCGGAACCGGGCGAGCTCATCAGGTTCAGGCAGAATATTTCTTTTGCTTCAAAATAACCTCGGTTACGTTCTGCCAGCAGATTGTTTCGCTGGAGAATATCCTGTTCGAGTGTTATTACCTTATCCTCATCATGGTGGTGATGATGATGTTCATGGCCATGATCATGATGATGGTCGTGATGGTCATGTTCGTGATGATGGTGTTCTCCACACCCGCAAGTTCCACACATAAGCGTTTTGTATTTATTATTTAATAACAATCGATTTCACACGAAGTTCTTTTCCTTTAATGATTTTAACACAATAAGAACCGCATGCCGGACAAGGCGTGAATAAAGCCTCCATTGGAAAGAGCTGTCCGCAATCCATACAGGTTCCCTCACCGTCAATAATATGACGAACGATCGAAGCATGTTCGAGCATGGAACCTTTCACCGCACTTTCAAGGGCGAAGTCAAGCGTATGTAATTCCACACCGGCCAGACGCCCGATTTCCAGTTCCAGTTCTTCGACTGCTTCCGAATGACGGCTGCGCGCCTGCTCTTCCGCCAGTTCGACTATACTTTGAGCAATAGACATTTCATGCATAATCAGTACTATTTTTCCGGGAAGCAGCAATGGCCAGCTGACCGACTGCGACTCCCCCATCATTACAAGGTATACGGCCCGGGACATACAATGAAATATCCTCATCCGCAAATAAGCGTTGCAACTGTTCCGTCAACCGTTTGTTTTGAAAACAGCCGCCGGAGATAACCACCCGGGTCGCCCCGGTCTGCTGCAGATAACGTTTAGCTTCTGCCAGCAGAAGAAACGCTATTGCATTATGGAATTTTGCCGCTATATCAGCGACAGAGACTCCGGAAGCCAGATCGTTCAGCAATCCTTCAAACATAGGGCGGAAAGAGACAACCCCTTCTTTTATTATAACCGGATACTGCGCCGACTGTTCACTTCCTGCCGCTTGTTCCAACCGCACGGGAGCCTCAGCCTGATGCGTCGACACGTCACAAAGCCCAAGCAAAGAGGCGACAGCGTCAAATAACCGGCCGGCACCCGATGTATAAGGCGTATTGATACCCTTTTCCATCATGGTTACCAGCAACCGGATCTTATCTGCACCTATCCGTTCAGTAAACCCTTCCGGAAAACGGGCGGCATCTCCCCAGTAATGCCATAAATAAGCAACGGCCATCCGCCAGGGTTCTACAGCTGCTTTATCACCACCGGGCAAAGGGACATATTCGAAATGTGACAGGCGGTGATACACCTTCCGGTCACAGAGGAAAAACTCGCCTCCCCACACTTTCCCGTCATCCCCCAGACCGGTCCCATCCAAGACGACAGCAACGACTTTTTCATGTAAGCCATATTCCAGCATACAAGCCGCAGCATGGGCATGATGGTGCTGTACTTTCAGCAACGGCAAGCCGGAACATGCAGCTACACGCTCCGCCTCCCGGGATGATAAATAATCAGGATGCATGTCACATACAAGCACAGAGGGGGTAAAGCGAAAAAGATGCCGGAAACGTTCCAGCGATTCTGTATAAAAACTGAATGTTTCCCAGTTCTTCAAATCACCGATATATTGGCTTTGCAAAACCGTATCCCCTTTCCCCAAAGCAAATGTGTTTACCTTTTCCGCACCAAAAGCCCATATTCCTTCTACCGGAATATCTGCAAAGAAAGGCTCCGGCACATAACCCCGCGAACGACGGATCAGACAAGGCTGGTCACCGCAAACCTGAAGAACCGAGTCGTCCACCCGGTTATGAATATCCCTGTTGTGATGAAGTAACAGGGCGACTTTACCGGATAGTTGTTCCTCTGCCTCAGCAGGCGTTATGGCAATCGGCCGATCACTCAGGTTTCCACTGGTCATCACCAAAGCCGGAGTGTCGAGGACAGCAAACCAATCGTAATGCAGGGGCATATAAGGCAGCATGCAGCCTAACGTTTGCATATCAGGGTTTATATCGGCAGCAAGCCTTCTCTTTTGTTTCAGCAATACGATCGGACGCCGCCAGGAAAGCAGGCAATCTTCTTCGACCGGATTTACTTCTACATATTGTTTCAACTGTTCCATATCACGGAACATAACGGCAAAAGGTTTACCGTCACGCTGTTTTATCATCCGTAAACGGGTTACGGCCCGGTCGTTCAGGGCATCACATATCAAATGGTAACCACCGATACCTTTTGCTGCGATCACTTCTCCTTCACTAAGCAGGCGAACGGACAGATCGAGCAACTCATTATAGTCTTCCGTCTCTACATTATTATATATAGCATAATAAAAAGGCCCGCAATGATTACAGGCCACAGGTTGTGCATGAAAACGGCGGTCGCTGACTGTCGTATATTCCTTCCGGCAATCCGGACACATGGCAAAGGCAGACATCGTTGTCTGCTGCCGGTCGTAAGGAAGATCACGAATGATGGAAAAACGCGGACCGCAATGCGTACAGTTAATAAAAGGGTACCGCAGACGATGCGGTTGTATCTTTCTGTCGCGAAGACATTCGGGACAAACGGCAATATCAGGTGCTACCTGTGTTACTTCTTCCGAATCGGAACGGCTTGGAATAATGGTAAAACCGGCCTGTCCGATATCTTCATGCTCCGTTTCCGAGATTTGTATGCTATGGATAAAAGCTACCGGAGGATGCTCTTCTCTGATCCGGGAAATAAACGTCTCCTGTTGCTCCGGTGTCAGAACAGCATGAATGCAAACACCGTTATTCCGGTTGTCTACTTCCCCTCTTATCCCCATCTCGTTTGCAATACGATAGATAAACGGACGAAAGCCAACCCCTTGCACCAATCCACGGATTATCAATTTCGATATCTTCACCCTTCCTTGTTTTACGATCCGAACAAATATAGAAGGTTTAACCAGAATAAACAAACCATACCCTCGACAAAGCTGATAATTTTTATTTATCACTTAATAGATAATATGTATCATTTAACACATCTTTTCCCGAACATATTGGCTACTTTTGGAGTTGTTAATAAAAAACAAATAAGCTTATGTGTCTTGCTGTTCCTGGTAAAATAATAAGTATAGACCGGTCTGTGCCCGACCTGGCAATGGCTAAGGTCGATTTCAGCGGCGTCACGAAGGATATTTGTATCCAATGGGTGGATGCGGCGGAAGGCGATTATATACTGGCGCATGCCGGGATGGCAATCTCTGTCGTCAATGCCCGGGAAGCTGAAGAGACGCTGGAAGACCTCAAAAAACTGGAGCGTATATGAAATACGTTGACGAATATCGCAACAACGAGCAGGTGCAGGCGCTTGTCCGGGCCATCCGTAAGGCGACAACCCAGACGTGGCATATCATGGAAATATGCGGCGGACAGACGCATGCCATCGCCCGTTACCGTTTGGAAGAGATGTTGCCGGAACAGGTCCGCCTGCTTCATGGCCCCGGTTGTCCGGTCTGTGTCACGCCGGTTACTCTGATAGACCAGGCTCTGGAATTAGCCAAACGCCCCGATGTCATACTGGCTTCGTTCGGAGACATGATGCGTGTACCGGGAACCCGTGAAGATCTGTTGCAGGTAAAAGCACACGGAGCAGATGTTCGTATGCTTTACTCACCACTCGATGCGGTCAGGCTGGCGGAGACTAATCCGGGAAAGGAAGTCGTTTTCTTCGCTATAGGCTTTGAAACGACAGCGCCGGTACATATGATGGCATTGAAGGAAGCGCAACGGAAGAAATTATCCAACTTCTCTTTACTGACTTCGCTATTCACCGTTCCGCCCGCAATAGATGCGATCCTTTCCGATCCGGAAAGTAAAGTAGACGGATTCCTGACAGCCGGTCATGTTTGTGCTATCACCGGAAATTCAGCCTATCATCAATTAGCAGAAAAATATAAGACACCGATGGTTGTCACCGGTTTTGAGCCGGTCGACCTACTGCTGGGGGTTTACCGTTGCCTGCTGCAACTGGAGAACGGAAGCTATTTTGTTGAAAATGCTTACCGCCGTGCCGTGCCGGAAGAGGGTAATCCGGCTGCTCGCGCATTGATGGACGAGACACTTGAACCATGCGATCAGGAATGGCGCGGAATCGGCGTAATTCCCGGTAGCGGTTTACAATTGAAGAAAACGTATGCAATCTATTCCTCCCGGGAGAAATTTCCATTCCTTCCGAGAGAAACTGAAATTTCATCCGAATGTATTGCCGGAAACATCATGAGGGGCGTGAGCCAACCATCCGACTGTCCTTTCTTCGGAAAAGCCTGTTCGCCGGAACGCCCGATGGGAGCACCGATGGTTTCTTCGGAAGGGGTTTGCGCGGCATACTATAAATATAGTTGACAGTTGACAAGTGACAGTTGACAGGTTTCAGACGCGAAGCCTAAACTGTCACTTGCCAACTGTCAACTATCAACTATAAAGATATGAAGAACGAAGATTTTAATTGTCCGGTTCCATTTAATGACTCCGACTGTGTATTAATGGCACATGGCGGAGGCGGACGGATGACACATCGGTTGATAAGCGATATTTTCTATCCGGCATTCCGCAATCCGTTACTGGAACAGGATCATGACGGTTGCGTGTTCCCCGTTCAGGAAGGACGTATGGCCTACTCGACCGACTCATTTGTTGTCGATCCGATATTCTTTCCCGGCGGCGATATCGGCGACCTGGCAGTGAACGGTACGGTAAACGATCTGGCATGTTGCGGTGCCCGGCCACTTTACCTGACAGCCGGGTTCATACTGGAAGAAGGTTTGCCATTATCCGACCTGCAACGCATCGTCCGCTCCATGCGGAAAGCTGCCGATAAAGCCGGAGTACAGATCGTTGCCGGCGATACCAAAGTGGTGGAACGCGGCAAATGCGACAAACTGTTCATCAATACCAGCGGTATCGGAGTCGTGCCGGAAGGCATCCGTATCGCTCCCGACCGTGTACGACCCGGAGATGTCGTCATCTGTAGCGGTCCGATCGGAGCGCACGGCATCACGATCCTTTCCGCCCGCGAAAGCCTCGGTTTTGAAACAAATCTGAAAAGTGATACAGTTTCGTTAAACAATATGCTTTCTCAGTTGTTAAAAAATATAGAGGAAGTACATGTGCTTCGTGACCCGACACGCGGCGGAGTAAGCGGAACACTGAACGAGATAGCGAAAGCAGCCCGTGTTGAAATTGTTTTGGATGAAGCATCCCTCCCCATCCCCGATGCCGTGAAAGGTGCTTCTGAAATACTGGGACTCGACCCGCTTTATATTGCCAACGAAGGATTGGTGCTGGTTATCCTGCCGGAAACCCGGTCACAAGAGGCTCTCGCTGTGATGAAAAGCTTTCCGGAAGGAAAGAATGCAACGGTCATCGGCCGTATAACCGGAGAGGATAATGCAATCGTAAAAATGAAAACACCGTACGGCAACTACCGGATCGTCGATATGCTGAGCGGTGAACAGCTACCACGTATTTGCTGAAAAGAAAACCAATAAATTGCGAAAATATGGAAAATAAAAGACCTACCGTCTACGAAGAATGCCGGCAAAAAGGCATCTCTCGAAGGGATTTCCTGAAATTCTGTACCACCATGGCGGCCCTTATGGGACTGGAATCCTCCGGTGTGGCCCAGGTTGTCAATGCACTGGAAACCAAACCGCGCCTGCCGGTTATCTGGCTTCACCTCCAGGAATGTACCTGCTGTACTGAATCGTTCATCCGTGCTGCGCATCCGATCGTGGCAACACTTCTACTCGACAAGATTTCACTCGACTATACGGAAACGTTGATGGCTGCAGCCGGTGAACAGGCTGAAGCAGCTAAGGAAGAGACGATGAAAAAGTATTACGGTGAATACTTGCTTATGATCGAAGGATCGATCCCGACAAAAGACGAAGGTTATTGCTGCGTAGGCGGCAAAAGTGCTTTGCAGATCACCGAAGAGGCTGCCAAAGGCGCAAAAGCGATCATCGCCTGGGGTAACTGTGCATGCGCCGGTTGCGTACAGGCAGCCAACCCGAACCCGACAGGGGCCAAAGCGATCCATAAAGTAATCAAGGGTAAACCTATTATTAATGTACAAGGCTGTCCTCCTATCGCAGATGTGATGGCCGGTGTCATCATCTATATGCTGACATTCGAACGTATGCCGCAACTCGACGGTCTGGGACGTCCCAAGATGTTTTATTCCCGCCGTGTACACGACTCCTGTTACCGCCGTGCCAACTTCGATGCCGGTCTTTTCGTGGAAAGCTTCGACGATGAAAATGCCAAACATGGATACTGCCTCTACAAAGTCGGCTGCAAAGGACCCAGCACTTACAATTCGTGCGGGATCATCAAATGGAATGAAGGAACCAGCTACCCGATCCAGAGCGGTCACCCCTGCCTGGGTTGCAGCGAAGAAAACTTTTGGGACAACAGTCCGTTCTATAAACGAATGCCCGACGTCCACGGTTTCGGAATTGAAGCGACAGCCGACCAAATCGGCCTCGCCCTGGGAACAGCCACAGCCGCCGGTATAGCCGTCCACGCCGTAGCAACCAATATCCGTAAAAAGAAACTCATCGATAATGAGGAACCGGAAAGTACGTCTAACATCTAAATTTACAATACCATGTCAGAAAGAATCGTTATAGACCCTATCACCCGTATCGAAGGCCATCTCCGGGTAGAAGCAGCCATAGAAGGCGGCAAAATCAAAGACGCATACAGTTCCGGAACAATGGTTCGGGGAATTGAAAATATAGTCCGTAACCGCGATCCCCGCGATGCCTGGGTATTCGTCGGACGCGTCTGCGGCGTATGTACCTCCATTCATTCGCTCTGTTCTGTCCGAGCGGTGGAACAGGCGTTGGATATCACCATCCCTCCTAACGCGGAAATGGTTCGCAATATTATGGAAGCAGTGCTTTACATGCACGACCATACGGTCCACTTCTACCAGTTGCATGCACTGGACTGGGTAGATATCGTATCGGCCCTGAAAGCTGACCCGAAAGCTGCCGCCCTCCTCGCCCAGCAACTATCGCCGTGGGCTAAAAACACGGAAGGCTATTTCAGAAATACCCAGGAACGCCTGAAGAAATTCGTAGCCAGCGGACAGCTCGGTATCTTTGCCAACGGCTATTGGGGCCATCCTGCCTATAAACTGACGCCGGAACAGAACCTTATCGCAACCGTCCATTACCTGGATGCACTGGAATGGCAAAAGGAAATCGTTAAAGTACATGCCGTATTCGGTGGTAAAAACCCGCACCCGAACTTCCTGGTGGGCGGTATGCCGTGCAGCATCGACCTCAACGAAGCGAATGCGATCAACGCCGAACGCCTGGCGCTGGTTAAACAGAAACTTCAGGAAGGGAAAGACTTTATCGACCAGGTATATATCCCTGACCTGCTGATGATCGCCGAAGTCTACAAAGACGAATGGAGCAAAATCGGAGGCGGCGTTAGCAACTATCTGTCTTATGGAGATTTCCCGTTGCACGGATATGCCGGTATAGAGGATTATCTGAGCCCGCGGGGTATCGTACTCGATCGTGACCTGAGCAAGGTCCATCCGGTAGACGCCAACTCTTCGGAAGAGATAAAAGAATATATCTATCATTCCTGGTATAAATATACAGAAGGCGACAAAGCCGGTTTGCATCCGTACGATGGAGAAACAAATCTGGAATACACCGGTCCGAAACCTCCTTATAAACACCTGGACGTAGAAGATAAATATAGCTGGATCAAAACGCCGCGCTGGAAAGGCCAGCCGATGGAAGTAGGTCCTCTTGCCCGTCTGATCGTAGCATACGCAGCAGGCAAAGAACCACAGAAAACAGCTGTCGACAATGTTTTGAGACAGCTTAATCTCCCGGCTGAAGCTCTCTTCTCCACACTGGGACGCACGGCCGCCCGTGGTATCGAGACACAGCTTGTTGCCGGTTGGTCGCTCGAATTCTTCGACCAGTTGATGAAGAACCTGGAGAACGGAGATTCGCGTATGGCTAATCCGGTGATGTGGGAAAACGAGAACTGGCCGAAGAAGGCGCAAGGCGTAGGACTGACAGAAGCTCCGCGCGGTGCCCTAGCTCACTTCATCGTGATAGAGAACAACCGGGTGAAAAACTACCAGATGGTAGTTCCTACCACCTGGAATGCCTCGCCCAGGGATGAAAACGGCAACCTTTCGCCCTATGAATCGGCCCTGATCGGCACACCGATACACGATGCCAACCAGCCGCTCGAAATCCTTCGGACAATCCATTCCTTCGACCCGTGCCTGGCTTGCGCCGTGCATCTGTATGACGAGGAAGGGAAGTATGTGCACCAAATGGATACGTTTTAAATAGTATTGCTATGAAAAGTCGTAAAAAACGTCTTACTGAAGTATACGTATGGGAACTTCCCGTACGTATCTACCATTGGGTGAATGCCTTGTGTATCGTCATACTGTGCATCACCGGATTCATTATTGCCGATCCGCCAGCCATACTGAACGCTTCGGAAGCCTATTTCAGCTATTGGTTCGGCGTAGTCCGTTTCATCCATTTTGTAGCGGCTTTCGTGTTCTTCTTCAACTTTGTGTTCCGCCTGTACTGGGGATTCGTGGGAAACCGCTTTGCACGGTGGACAAACTTCATTCCATTAAAGAAATCACAGTGGCAGGAAGTACTGGAAGTAATAAAGGTCGACATCCTGATGATAAAGAACAAACCGGTAGAAAGTATCGGCCATAATGCGCTGGCAAGCCTGATCTACTTCGGTACATTCTGGGCATTCTTGTTGCAAAGTATTACAGGTTTCGGATTGTATGCCAAAATGAGCCAGTCGGTCTTCCCCCAACTGTTTGCCTGGACCATCCCGTTGATGGGCGGCGATTTGATGGCACGCCAGATCCACCATTTCCTGATGTGGTTCTTTATCCTCTTTGCTATTGTCCATGTATATCTGGTATTCTACCACGATTACATCGAACAACGCGGTGAAACATCCTCGATCATCGGTGGCTGGAAGTTTATTGAAGAAGATATCGCCGATAAGGAAGAAATAACGGAGACTGCCGAAGCAATCACCAAGATAGCTAAAAAAAATGACTGATATTGCAGACGGACATACGAGTGTACGCTTGCTCCTTATCCGCCCATATCTCAGGCTGTAATATATCCTACAAGGAAAAGAACTATAGAATGGAAAAGAAAACTCTTATATTAGGTGTCGGCAATTTATTGCTGAAAGACGAAGGGGTCGGTATCCACGTGATCCGTGCCCTGGAAAAAGAAACGCTTCCCGCCCATGTCACCCTGATGGATGGCGGGACGGGAGGCTTGCATTTGATCAGCTGGCTGACGGGGTATGACCATATCATCATGGTCGACGCTACCCTCGACACTCATCCACCGGGAACAGTCCGCCTCATCCGTCCGAAATACGCCAGCGATTATCCCCCCTTGATGAGTGCACATGAAATCGGTCTCCGCGACATGATCGAAACAATGATCCTGACCGGCGACCTGCCGGAGGTCCATCTTATCGTCGTATCGGCCGCCAATCTGAATGAAGTAAATATGGAACTGACTCCGGAAGTAGAAGCCTCTATTCCGGAAGTTATAAAAGTGATACGGGAACTGATTAAAAAATACTCCTGTGCGCAAATCGACAACCATACAGGTCAATAAGGCGAATTACTATCCTGGTATTCCCGGACATTCTCTTTGTTCACGACTGTTGCAGGCATCACGATTTGCTTTTCTTCCGGTAACTTACCTTTCAGTATATCATCCGCCAGATCTATACATTTGGTAATCATGGACGGAGAATAAAGCGTCGTCGCTACATCCGTGACCGTCGTTGAAAGGATCAGTGAAAAGAAAGTCTGCGATCCGCCGCAACCGACAACTACTTTGATATCGTTACGGCCAGATTCACCGATGGCTTCAATCACACCAGCCGCCACTTCATCGTCCTGGGCATAAAAGGCATCTACAGACGGATCACTGGCTAAAATACCGGCAGCCGCAGCCTTACCATCGGCACTTGTATATAATGACAGGGATTGCGTTGTCACCTGAGTAGAAGGTGATTTGGATCTCATCTCCTCCGTAAATGCACCGACACGGGCATCACTCGATGCCGGATCTTGTGTTACTTTGAAAGCAACTACATGCACAGCTCCTTTCGATGCTATATAATCGGCAGCATTCTTTCCGGCTGCCCCGTTATCACCCTGAACCAGGGCAGCGTATCCGTCTATAATTCCATCCTCAAACATTATAACCGGAATCCCTGCCGAAAGAGCGGCATCGAGTGCCTCTTTACCGATGCCTTCGGGAACCACCACCAATGCCTGGCAACCGGATTCCACAGCCATCTTGATCTGATGAGCTTGCTGTTCGGCATCTTTCGCCACGTAGGTAGAATAAGTCAACCCCTTCGCTTCGAGCTGGTTTGTCGCATAGTAACTCAAAGCAGTACGCCAGCTATTTGTCTGGCTTTTCAAACAGACAGCCACCTCAGGATGCTGTGCAGGACACGGCTCGTCATCATCGCTGCAAGCTGTAAATAAGATCATCACTGAAAAGATAACACTGGTAATAGTTAACAATCGCCTTAATAAAGATAATCTGCTCAAATTTGAAAATGTAATAGTTTTCATGTTCGCTAATTTTAATTCATATTTAGTGGTAACTATGATTCAGGTTCATATACAGAAAACGAAACTATATAAAGTCAATGCCATTTCCTAAAAACGGCAATAGACAATTCAATAGACAATTGCAACTGTAAAGAATAAGGCTCTGATTTATAATTTTTCAGAGACTGTCTATATAATCTTCCAGCGATACCTCCTTTTCAAGTCCCAGCTTCTTCCGGAAACGGAAACGGGATGTATTCACACTTGCCCGGTTATTTCCTAAAGCGAACGCTATTTCATCGGAGGATAGATGCAGGCGGACAAGCATCGCCAACAATTCCTCACTACGAGTCACTGTGGGACAAACCTTCCTCAACCCCGACAGGAAGGATGGATATAGAAGACAGAACTGACGCCGGAACTCCTGTTCTTCTTCGTTAGTCAGTAGACGGGGAGACAGACTGTTGATCACCTCCTGCATGGTATGTTGGGCATCAGCCTTTTCTATCTGCAAACGGAGTTCCTCGTTTTTACGGTTCATATTTTGCCACTCGGCTAACATCTGACGAAGATTCGACTCATGGCGCAACCGCAAAGCACGATGGCGCAGGATCAACCAAAGCAAGAAAGCCGTACCCAGCAGAAAGGATACTATACCGATCAGTACATAATATTGCGTGGTACGTTTCTGTAGTTGCAGTTCAGAACGTAACAACCGGTTATCCTGTTCCTTTTCCCTCGTTTCATATCTGACCCGGAACTGCGACATCAGTCCGGCATTCCGTCGCTCTGTGAATACCAGTCCAGCCTGGTGAGCCATCAAAAGATAACGGGAAGATTCGTCCGGGCGCTTTGTTTCTGCGTACAATCTTCCCAATGCATAATAAACCAGGCGTTGCTGATTGACCAATTGATTCTTTTGAATATAATCTGTACAAGCCAGATAAGCATCAATCGCCAATTCCCGCTCTCCACCTTCGGCCAAAACATCACCCAACAAACGATAAGTCAGGACCGACAGGTTGTTCAGTGGTTTATCTTTCAGCTGTCCGATCAATTCTCGTGCCCTGATAACCGCCTGAAGATCTTTCCCCTTCGTTTCACCTACAGCCAGGATACAGGCATAATTATCATAAAACTCATGATAAAACGAATTTTGTGAACGGTCCGGTATACGAACCTGCATGCTATCCAGTAAAACACGGGCTTTATCATATTCCTCACTTTGAAGGGTATAATAAACCGACAAGTTATCCACCCGCAGGAAAGCATCGGGAACACCGCTCCGTTCGGCAGCCTCACGGGCCTTATCGAGATGAACCGTCACTTCTTCCTCCAATCCCCATTCGTCATAAAGATGAACTATGTTAGTCTCGGCAGCACATAGTCCGTAAGGATTCTTTTCCCCCTCACCGGATACCAATAAAGCATCATAAACAGCAAGAGCTTTTTCAAATTCGCCAATCTGCTGATATTGATAGATCAGATTTCCCAATACGAATACGATCTTTGACTGATCTTCCAGAGTTTTTATGATCTCCAGACTCCGTTCTCCACAACTAATCGCTTTACGTATTTCACCAGCCTGATTGTAAATGACGGAGGCAATTCCGTTGTCCACGTAAAGCTGTTCATTTTTTCTGCCTTCCTCCTCGCGGGATAAGGCACGGTCCACCAAAGCAACGGCTTCTTCCAGACGTGTAGCTTCATAGAGGGAATAAGCTGTACAGATTTCCACACTACGAGGATGATTCAGTACAAACCAAAGTTTCTTTTCTTTATATACACGGTTGAAATAATCAGCTCCATCCTTCCGTTGCCCGGCAAAGATATAGCAATAGACCAATTGCAGAAATCCATCGTCCATCAAAGCGACGACCGGCTTCATGTCATCATCCTCCGGTTCCAGAGAGATGAGTTGTTGATAAGCGGATATGGCTGCGGAGTAATTTTCTCCTTGCTGTTGTTCACGGGCTTCATCAAACAGTAATTGCGCCCGATTATGAAATTCAGACAATGAATCCGGAGACAAAACGGTTTGGTCACCTGGGCTATTATGATTTCCACATCCGGACAGTATCAGACAAAGGGCTAAAATCAAAGTGGCTATTCTCATTTCAATATACTTAAGTTGAATCTGGTTGTCATTCCTCTTTCGGAATAATACCACGAATATACCACTTTTATGTATAAAATAAAAGAGCTTCGATACTCTATTTCAGCACATAATAAAACATCGCAGCCAGGGCAGATCCTACAAGCGGTGCACTTCCGGGGATCCAGGCATATTCCCAGTGGCTGCTTCCTTTTGCTTTGATCGGGAGAATCATGTGCATAAAACGGGGAGCCAGGTCACGTGCCGGATTAATGGCGTATCCCGTCGGGCCACCTAACGAAAGTCCGATCACCCAAACGGTAAAAGCAACCGGAATAGCTCCCACCGACCCCAGTCCTATAGGTAAAGTACTGTTACTGTCGTAGGTCAGTTCTCCATCCGTTATATAGAAAACGACAAACATCAGGACAAATGTTCCCACCATCTCCGTCAGGAAATTGATCAACGGATTACTAATAGCCGGATTCGTACAGAAGACCCCCAGTTTTATTCCCTGATCATCCGTCGCATCAAAATGATCTTTATAAACGAGCCAGACAATCAAAGCTCCGGCTGCTGCCCCCAAAAACTGCGCAAGGATATAAACAGGCACTTCGCTCCACGGAAAAGTACCCCCGATCGCCAAACCTATCGAAACGGCAGGGTTTAGATGGGCACCGCTATAAGGTCCTGCCACAACGACCCCGATAAAGACACCTAACGCCCAGGCCGTAGTGATAGCCAGCCACCCGGCACCATACCCTTTGGTCTTCGCCAGGCAAACATTGGCAACCACGCCTCCTCCCATCAGGAGAAGCAACATCGTCCCTATAAATTCTGCAAAAAAAGGTGTCATCTCTTTTATATTTCGCTGTCCATCGCCCAATTCATCGTCCGGCCGACAGCCTTATGCCAGTCTGTCAGCAAAGCCAGAGCTGTTTCAGGCTTCATCTTGGCAGTAAATATGGTATCGAGCGACCATTGTTCTTTCAGTTCATCCATATCTTTCCAATAGTTCACAGCCAGTCCCGCGAGATAAGCGGCTCCTAAAGCCGTTGTTTCAATGATGCTGGGACGCACCACGGGACACCGGCTGATATCTGCCTGGAACTGCATCAGGAAATTATTCGCAATCGCACCGCCATCCACACGGATCTCCTTTGGTTTGGCATGAATATCATTCTCCATCGCGATCAGGACGTCGTATACCTGATAACAAATACCTTCCAAAGCTGCACGTGTCAGGTGCGCTGCCGTCGTGCCCCGGGTTATGCCTATGATCGCACCACGTGCATACTGGTCCCAGTAAGGGGCTCCTAAACCAGTCAATGCCGGAACAAAATAGACACCGCCGTTGTCGGGAACCGATTTTGCCATCTGTTCAGTCACCGGGGCATTCGGGATCAACCCGATACCGTCACGAAGCCACTGGATAGCTGCACCACCGACAAACACGCTTCCTTCAAGTGCATACGTTACCTTATCGCCTAACTTCCAGGCAATCGTCGTCAACAGGTTATTCTGTGAAAGTACCGGCTTGTCCCCGATATTTACGATCATAAAACAACCGGTCCCGTAGGTCGTCTTCATCATTCCTTCTTCCAGGCATAACTGGCCGAACAAAGCCGCCTGCTGGTCACCCGCCATTCCGGAAACCGGAATACCGGTCTTAAATATCGGTGTAGATGTCTCGCAATACACCTCACTGCTGCTCTTAACCTCCGGCAGCATGGAAGACGGGATCGTAAACAGATCGAGCAACTCCTGGTCCCACTGCAAGGTATTTATATTAAATAACATGGTCCGGGAAGCATTCGTAACATCGGTTATGAACTGCGATCCCCGCGTCAGTTTCCAGACCAGCCAGGAATCGACCGTTCCGAAACAAAGTTCTCCCCGCTCCGCCCGTTCACGAATACCTTTTACATGATCCAGTATCCACTTGACTTTGGTTGCCGAAAAGTAAGCATCTATCACCAATCCTGTCTTTTGCTGGATAAAATCGGAATAACCTTCCGCCTTCAGCTCCTCACAATAATCAGCCGTACGACGATCCTGCCACACGATCGCATTGTAGACAGGAAAACCCGTCTCACGATCCCAGACGATCGTTGTCTCTCGTTGGTTGGCAATGCCTATACAGGCAATATGGGTATCCGTTACGTCGGCTTTTGCCATCGCCTCCTTGATCGCAAGCGATTGTGTATACCAGATTTCGTTCGGATCGTGCTCCACCCAACCCGGCTTAGGAAAGTACTGCTGGAATGTTTTCTGGGAGAGTGTGATGACCTGTCCCTGACGATTAAACAGGATGGCCCGGGAAGTTGTCGTTCCCTGATCGATTGCCAATACATATTTGTGTCTGAAATTCATGTTATATCACTTTATAATCAGTAAACCACTTTCCTTAGGAATAAGTTCAGTTTATCCTAAAAAAGGAACTCCCGCAAATCTAATAAATAATTTAGATTTGCGGGAGTTGTATTTCAAGTAATCCAATCTGCTATTCAAACATTTTATCGATACCGCCGACATCTGTCGGAATACTCTTGCGTTCTTCCTCTGTCGCTGTTTTACAAGGATCGGCATATTGCTCTGGAACATCAAAATCTTCCTCTTCCGAATAGCCGAGCGTCTTGTCGGCATATACTTTCTGCATGAACAAACCATAGATAGGCAACGCCATACTTGCTCCCTGTCCTTCCGACAAACGATCGAAGTGGATAGAACGTTCTTCGCCACCGACCCAACATCCCGAGACCAGGCTGGGTGTAAAAGCCATGAACCAACCGTCGGAGTTGTTTTGCGTCGTACCGGTCTTACCGCCCATAGGAGCCTTGATCCCATAACGGAAACGGATACGGCCGCCTGTTCCCCCATCGATCACATTCTTCAACATATGAAGCATTTTATAAGAAGCATCTTCTGTCAACACCTCGCTCATCTGAGAATTAAAGCTGGCAATCGTGTTTCCATAGGAGTCCTCGATACGGGTCACATAAATCGGTTCCGAACGAATACCTTTATTCGCAAAGACGGAATAGCCACTTACCATCTCACTGACCGAGACGTCCGGTGTACCGAGACAAATCGAGATCACGGGATCCATCTGATTCTTCAAACCAAAAGAGTGAAGCAAGCGCACGAATGTATAAGGAGACATCTGGCTCATCAGCCATGCCGTCACCCAGTTATCCGAATTCTGTAAGCCCCATTGAATAGAAACCTGTTCACCAACCCGTTTAGCACTGGCATTACGTGGAGACCAGGGGATACCATTCTCATCAAAATAGGTATTTTGCACATGCAACATTTCATCACACGGGCTGAACCCCTCAATCATAGCCAGCGAATAAAGGAATGGCTTAATGGTCGAACCAATCTGACGACGTCCGCCATTCACCATATCATACTGAAAGTCATTATAATCGATACCACCTACATAGGCTTTTACATAACCGGTACGCGGGTCCATCGACATAAAACCAGTACGCAGGAAACTTTTATGGTAACGGATAGAATCCATCGGCGACATAATCGTATCGATCGGTCCGCTCCATGAAAACACACGCATATCAACAGGTGTATTGAACACTTTACGTATCTCATCCTCCTTCTCTCCAGCCTTTTTCATGGCCCGGTAACGATCGGTCTGATGCATAGCACGCATCATAATGGTATCTACTTCGCCCGGACGAAGGTCTATGGAGAAAGGAGCCTGTTTCTTCTTTTTGTTAGCCTGGAAGAAAGCAGGTTGCAAATCTTTACTGAAATGTTCGCGAACGGCTTCTTCCGCATACTGCTGCATACGGGAATCAATCGTTGTATATATTTTCAAACCATCCGTATAGAGATTATAATACTTACCGTCCACAGCTTTCTTATTCTTGTTACACCAGCCATACAGCGGATTGGTTTCCCAAGCCAGAGAATCTTCATAAAATTGCTGTTTCTGCCATCCTCTGTACTCACTGCGATCCGGTTTATTCCGTGTCATCAGAATACGCAAATATTCACGGAAGTAAGGAGCCGGACCATCCTTGTGATCCATACGACTGAAACGAAGAGTCAATGGTAATGCCTTTAACGAATCACATTCAGCACGTGAAATATAACCGGCTTTTTCCATTTGTTCCAACACTGTATTACGGCGTCCGCGTGTACGTTCATTCTGACGCTTCGGATTGAAATAAGAAGGGTTTTTACACATTCCGACCAGTGTCGCGGCTTCTTCTATTTTCAGATTCTTAGGAGTCGTTCCAAAATAGACACGTGCAGCCGATTGAATACCAACCGCATTATACAGGAAGTCAAATTTATTCAGATACATGCTGACGATCTCTTCCTTCGTATAATTACGTTCCAACTGAACGGCTATTACCCATTCGATCGGCTTCTGGAACAGACGTTCCATAAAATTGTCAGCACTTGGTGAGAAAAGCTGCTTAGCTAACTGTTGGGTGATGGTACTACCGCCTCCACCACTCTTCTGCATCAAAAGACCACGTTTCACAACAGCACGGAACAATCCCTGTGCATCGATACCGCTATGTTCTGCAAAACGGATATCTTCAGTAGCGATCAGGGCTTTCACCAGGTCGGGCGAAAGGTCTTTGTAATTTGCCATAATACGGTTATCCTGACTATGCGCATAACTACCCAACGTTTTTCCATCTGCAGAAATGATCTGGGAAGCGAACTTGTCGATAGGATTTTCCAACTGTTCCACACGGGGCATATACCCGATCGAACCATTTGCAATAGCTGTAAACAACAGGAACACAGTCCCTACTACTGCAACGAACAGCACCCAAAACGAAATTATAATGCCTTTTGTTACTTTTGAAGCCATAATATTTAATCAGTTGACAACTGACAGTTGACAGTTGATAAATAACAGCCGGCAGGTCGTAACCATTTCTTACTGTCAATCATCAACTGTCAACTGTCAACTTTTGAGGGGCAAAGGTAATAAAAAACAATTAAACCAACATTATTACCCCTAAACTGATCAATCCGATAAATATCCAAAGAATAACTCCCTGAACCATCGGACGAACTCCGACCTGCTTAATTACTTTTCTCGATAGCCCCGCCCCGATCAGAAACAGAGTAACTGTCAACCCTTTCTTTGCCAACCAGACCAACGAACTCGTTATCGTTTCAGGAATTGTCAGGAAGGTATTTGCCACCATAGCCAAAATAAAGAAAAAGATAAACCAGGGGATACTGATCTTCGCACCTTTCTGTTTGAAAATAAACATAGTAGCAATTGTCACCGGAATGATCCATAACGCCCGCGTCAACTTAACCATCGTTGCTATTTCAAGCGCTTGTTCACCATAAGCGGCACCGGCTCCTACCACCGAGCTTGTATCATGTATGGCAATAGCCGCCCACATACCAAACTGTTCCTGGCTTAATCCCAGTAAATGACCGATAGGCGGAAAGATAAACAACGCAATCGCATTTAGAATAAAAATAGTCCCTAACGACATCGACATCTCGTTATCATTGGCTTTCACTACCGGTGCAACGGCTGCAATAGCACTTCCTCCGCAAATAGCAGTCCCGGCAGAGATCAGATAGGCCGTTTTACGATCCATCATCAACCTTTTACCCAGATACATACCTAACGCCAAAACTGCAACAACCGACACAACAGTGAAAAGCATCCCTTCTTTTCCCGTTCTCAGCGATTCATGCAGATTCATTCCGAATCCCAGACCAACGACAGAGAACTGCAATAAATATTTAGAAGTCTTCTTACTGAATTTCGGGAAAGGTTGTCCGGCTGTCATTCCCAGCGCAAGCCCCAGGAACAGGGCAACTGCAGGTGAAACAAAAGGCATCAGACAAAAAATAAAAAGAAGAATGAAAAGAGGTTTGTTATACTTCGTAAGTACTTGTTCAATTGTATTCATTACTATAATATCTTAGTTATCCTTTATTTTTGATGGCGCAAAGGTAAACTTAAAAAAGATATCGTACCAATCACATTATGGAATAGCTGATAACTTGAAGTTATAACATTCCCCTCTTTCCAATTGTTCAGATTTTAGCAAGCGCTTCCTCCAGATCTGCAAGCAAATCATCTATATGCTCTGTTCCGATCGATAAACGAACTGTTCCCGGATAGATTTCCTGATCGGCAAGTTCTTCGGCACTAAGTTGCGAGTGTGTCGTACTTGCCGGATGAATAACAAGGGATTTAACATCGGCAACGTTTGCCAACAAAGAGAAAATCTCCAGGCTGTCGATGAAACGGTGCGCTTCCTTTTGTCCTCCCTTTATTTCAAAGGTAAAAATAGAACTGCCACCTTTCGGGAAATACCGCTTGTATAAAGCATGGTCAGGATGATCCGGCAATGACGGATGATTCACTTTTTTCACTCTCGGATGGTCTTTCAGAAAATTCACAACCTTCAGGGCATTTTCCACATGACGTTCCACACGTAATGAAAGCGTTTCCAGTCCTTGTAATAAAATGAATGCATTGAAAGGACTGATGCAAGCCCCTGTATCACGCAGTAAGATGGCGCGAATACGGGTCGCATACGCCGCCGGACCTGCTGCATCGACGAAACGTACACCATGATAACTCGGATCCGGTTCCGTCAGTTGTGGGAATTTACCGGAGGCTACCCAGTCGAATTTACCGGAATCAACAATCACACCACCTAACGATGTTCCGTGACCACCTATAAACTTTGTTGCAGAATGTACCACAATATCAGCACCGTACTCGATCGGGCGTATCAGATAAGGAGTACCGAAAGTATTATCGACGATCAAAGGGATTTGATGACGATGAGCGATATCAGCAACAACTTCTATATCTATAATATTGGAATTCGGATTTCCGAGAGTCTCGATGAAAATAGCCTTCGTATTCGGTTGAATAGCTTTCTCGAAATTCGACAGATCGGCAGGATCGACAAAGGTCGCTGTTATCCCATAAGTAGGCAACGTATGTGCCAGCAGGTTATAACTTCCCCCATAAATAGTTTTAGCAGCGACAATATGGTCACCGGCACGGGCAATGTTTTCAAATGCATATGTAATAGCAGCCGCACCGGAAGCTACAGCCAACCCGGCCACGCCCCCTTCAAGAGCGGCTACACGTTGCTCGAAAACACCTTGTGTCGAATTGGTCAGACGTCCGTATATATTACCCGGATCCTGCAAACCGAAACGGGCAGCGGCATGTGCCGAGTTATGGAATACATAAGAAGTTGTCTGATAAATGGGCACTGCACGTGAATCTGTTGCCGGATCAGCCTGTTCCTGCCCTACATGAAGCTGTAATGTCTCGAAATGTAATTCTCTTTTTGCCATGATCTTATTCTTTTTAGTTTGAGTTATTATTGAATTATTTTCCAGCAAAGTTATCATACACGGAAATATCAAACAAGAAATATCATAAATACAGAAAATAACCCTATTTTTGCAGTATCATACAGAATAAACGAACCAGACAACAATTAAAAAAGATCAGATAAAAGAATTTTATTCTATGGAGACTCTGGATAAAAAGGATTTACAAATCCTCCGTACGCTACAAGAAAATGCACGACTAACGACCAAAGAGCTTGCCGCCCGGGTAAACCTTTCGTCGACACCTGTCTTCGAACGCCTCAGACGCCTGGAGAACGGAGGGTATATAAAAAAGTACATTGCCGTATTGGATGCAGAAAAACTGAATTTGGGTTTTGTCGTCTTTTGCCGCGTCAAACTCAGTAAGCTCAACAAAGAAATAGCGACCGATTTCACACGAGTCATACAAGATATTCCTGAGGTAACCGAATGTTACAACATATCGGGCAGTTACGATTACCTGCTAAAGATACATGCTCCCAATATGAAATACTATCAGGAGTTTATCCTAAACGTTCTGGGGACAATCGACAGTCTCGGATCGCTGGAAAGTACTTTTGTGATGGATGAAGTGAAACATGATTACGGCATCCATATCTGATATCATTTATATGCCTGCATATACCGGATAAAACTTTCTTCCAACCCTCCGCTTTGCCCCTGCAATTGTACAAAGGAGAACATACGTTCGGCAGAAAAATTCGTGATATCGATCACTTTCAAGGTACCTGACATCAACTCGCGGGTAACGGCACGCACCGATACGATAGCCAAAGCATCCGAGTTTTCAAGAAATAACTTGATACTTTCGGTACTCCCTAACTGCATCAGCACATTTAACTGCGATAATTTGATCTGATGTTCGGCAAGCGTTGATTCCAAAACCGCCAATGTTCCGGAACCATTTTCCCGGAGTACCAGCGGAAGTGTGCAAAGTTGTTCCAGCGACAGTTCTTCAAAATGAGCCAGTTTACTACCGGTATGCGTAATCACAACCAATTCGTCTTTCATAAAAGGCGTATAATGAAGAGAACTTTGGCGGGCATTTCCTTCCACCAGCCCCAAAGTGATTTTACCCTCACACAAAGCCTTTTCAATATCATGGCTGTTACCGTTCAGTAAAGAAGCACGAATATCGGGGAACTTCCTGATAAAAGTAGATAATATAGGTGGTAAAACATATTGGGCGATCGTAGTACTGGCCCCCAGGCGCAGGTCGCCACATATATTATCGGTCAGCAGATTCATCTCGAAGTCCAGTTGCCGGTAAGCGGCAAGCAGCGTATTGGTATGCGACAACAACAGTTCTCCGGCCCGCGTCAACATGATACGGCTGCCTGTACGGTCGAACAGAGGCATCTTATATTGCATTTCCAACTCATGAATATGCTTACTTATAGCAGGTTGACTTATATACAACTCTTTTGACGCTTTCGTAAAGCTCAGGTTAGTCGCTACGCTGTAAAATACCTTCAGACGAAAATCCATATTCCTATATTCTTTTAAATAAACTTATCAGGTACAAAGATATGGGTTTATTTACATACTTTTGTATGACCAATACATGAAGACAATATGAAGATCAATAAAAAATTAGTTACAACCATTATCGTTATCGCCGTTACCCTGTTCTTTATCCTTCCGGGTATCGGGTTCAGCATTCTGAATTGGGGTGTCCTCCCACCGGAGAAACTGACCCCGCTTGTCATCGAACAGACTAATAAATTTCTCGATGCCCACCTGGATTGCGAACGGATCGAACTGACTTATTTCGAAACATACCCGCATCTGGGCATCCGGCTTACGAACGGTCATCTGATCTCACATGCAGCAGAAGACTCTACAGCACATAAAGAAAAACTGGCTATCTCCTCCGATTCGTTACTTGCATTCAAAACGGCTGTCATCTCCCTCCGACCGACCGACTACCTTTTCGGCGGCAAAATAACCATAGGCGAGATCAGCATTGATGAACCCCGCTTCTATGGATATGTCAATAAAAAAGGAGCGGCTAACTGGGATATTTATTCCAGCGAAACGGATTCTGCCGAGACTGACAAAAAACCGTTGCCTCCTATCGACCTGCAAAAAGTCCGTATCTCAAACGGCCGTTTCACTTACGACGACCATGAAGCAGATTTATTTGCCGAAATCAATGGCTTTTTCCTCAATCTCGACGGCTCACTAACCAACGGAAAAAACAAACTGGATATTGAAACAGGTTCTACCTCCATCTTGTTCAGCAGCCCGACTTATACATTGGAAAACAAACTGGCATTAAAACTAAAAAGCCAGCTCTTACTTTCTGACAACTTCAATACAATCACATTGAACGATGCCGAACTACTGGTAAACGACCTGCCTTTTACGGCTAACGGCTCTGTCAGCAGTGTACCTCCGCTAAAACAGACTAAAATAGACATGGAGGTAGGGCTCAAAGTATCTGACATGAACGATTTGCTGAAATTCATTCCCGATGCTTATTTTCAGAACAGAGAAAAAACACTGGCAAAAGGAGCAATCGTTGTGGAAGGCAACATACATGGTTACCTCGGCGACAGCATTGTGCCCTCTGTAAACCTATGCTGCAAAATAGAGAATGGCTCCTATCACGTCAAAGGTCTCAAACAAGGGATCGACACCATACAGATGGATATGGATCTTCACCTGAACGGTATGTATCCCGACTCTTCTTTCATGTCATTGGAACAACTGACATTAAAAGGTCTGACAACCTCCCTGGACATGAGCGGAAAAGTCACCAACCTGCTGACGTCCCCCAATATAGATGCGAATATAAAAGGAAAGATCGATTTTACACGGCTAGCAAAAGAGTTCCTGAACCCGGACACATTGCTCCTTCAGGGAGCTATGGATGCCGACCTTTCCGCATCATTCAATGTCGACGATCTATTGAACAGCCAATACGGGAAAGTACATGCTTCCGGCCGTTTGAACATTGATACGTTGAAAGCCTATAGCAAGCCGTTGGGAATGGATGTTTTTATTACTAATGCCGGTTTCTCGGTCGACTCGACACAGCTAAGCAGTTCTTATCTGGAAAATAAAGATCTGTTAAGTATGACTTTATCGGTCGATAGCCTGAACATCAAATACCAGGATGCAATCAGTACAAACATCAGCCGATTGACTATACAGGCAAAAACATCTCCTGTCATAGATACGACGGCTGTTATCCCAATGACTGCTCAACTGAAATTTGACTATCTGCGTACCCGCCTCCCCGATTCCGTATGGCTGGTTGCCGGACAAACAGTCATGAAAGGGGGGATCAAATCATCCGCATCCAACAAACGTATACCGACTGCCGGTGCTACCATCTCAGTCGATACCCTTCGTTATTTCATTCTACCGATGCGTACCGGAATGATCCTTTCCGGAAATACATTTAATATAGAAGCACTCCCCTACCGCGATGCAATACGTCAACGCTGGCTGGCACGGACCGATACGACTACCCATACCACAACCGCAAGAGCGACACGTACGCGCCGTCCAAGAACACCTGACCAGACACAGACAGACACGACTGATGTAACGACACAGTTATTACGCCGTTGGGAAGTCCGTGGCAGTCTTTCTTTCAACAAAATGCGCGGATTCAGCCGTCTTTTACCCGTTCCCATGAAAATGGACCAAACCACCATGAAGTTCAATACCAACAATATTACCCTTACCAATGCTCACCTGCATCTGGGTAAAAGCGATTTCATGCTGAACGGAGAAATAAAACGTATTCGCCAGGCGATGTTACGCGGAGGGAAATTACAAGGAAACTTCTCCCTGACATCCGACTATATCGACTGCAACCAGCTGATGAAAGCGATGAACTCAGGCATGCAATATACAGAGCTACATTCCGCAACTACCGACCAGTCAGTTATTGACGAAGAAAATCTAGTCACAATGGATACCCATACATTACAGGATTCCATTGCTACAGCAACGTTAGACACAACAGACCGCGTATTCGTTATCCCGGCCTATCTGGATATGACGCTTCACACAGATGCAAAAAAGATAGATTTCAAAGATGTCGAACTTAGTAACGTTCTCGGTGAAGTGATCATCCGTGATCAAAGCATCAACCTCAGTAACCTCAAGATGGATTCGAATATCGGTCGTGGACATATGACCATGTTCTACACAGCTAAAGATGAGAGCGGTGCTTCTGCCGGTTTCGATATTGATATGGAAAATGTGATGGTCGAGAAACTGATCGGGTTATATCCTGCCATCGATACCCTGGTCCCTATGTTACGTTCTTTTGAGGGGGTAGTAGACTGCCAGATAACAGCTACTTGTAAAATGGATTCGGTAATGTCACTCGATCTCCCTTCTTTAAATTCAGCCTGCTATCTGCATGGAGAAAATATGGTACTGCTCGATGGCGAGACTTTTACGGAAATATCCAAGACGCTTATGTTCAAAAATAAGAAACGGAATGTCATAGACAGTATCTCTGTCGACCTTGCCATCAAAGACAATAAAATCGAAGTATTCCCCTTTCTGGTCGAAATGGACAGATATAAAGTGGCAGTCGGAGGAACACATAACCTGGACATGACATTCAACTATCATTTATCCGTACTCAAGTCGCCCGTTCCTTTCAAACTGGGAATAGACATCACCGGCAACCTGGACGATTTTAAATACAAGATCGTAAAATGCCGTTACAAAGATTTATTCAAACCGGCTAAAGAAGCCGAACTGGATAGCACACGGACAAATATCCGGAAAGAGATACGGGAATCGATACGCAATCAAATAAAAGAGACTGCTCCCGAACTGGTGAGCAGCCTCTCCTCAAATCATTCAGCGACTCCTCCGGATGGAGAAGCCAGTATTTTATAACTCACGGCCGGAATACATCCGGTCGTAATATTTCATATAGTCACCACCGGTAATTTCTTCCACCCATTGCTGGTTTTCCAGATACCAGCGGATTGTTTTGACAATACCGACTTCAAAACTGGTTTCAGGCGTCCAGCCGAGTTCTTCCGAGATCTTTGTTGGATCGATAGCATAACGCTGGTCATGTCCGAGACGGTCTTTCACAAAAGTGATCAGGCTTTCGTTGATCCAGTCGATCCTGATTTCTCCATCAGGACCGATCTCTTTCTTCTTCAATACCTGACGATATTCGGGGTGTTCAGTCATCAACTGATGAATCGTCTGAATGGTCAGTTTAACAATCTCGATATTCTGCTTTTCGTTATGTCCGCCAACATTATATACTTCTCCTACCCGACCGCGATGAATAACCGCATCGATAGCTTTACAATGATCTTCCACATACAACCAGTCCCGAACATTGGTACCGTCGCCATACACCGGCAAAGATTTTCCTTCCAGAATATTTTTGATAATAAGCGGAATCAGCTTTTCCGGGAAATGATAGGGGCCATAGTTGTTGGAACAACGGGTAATACTTACCGGCATTTTATAAGTATCGGAATATGCCTTTACAAACAAATCGGCACTGGTCTTGGAAGCGCTATACGGACTTCTCGGGTCGAGCGGAGTCGTTTCATGGAAATAACCTTCCGCACCAAGACTGCCATACACCTCATCCGTCGATACCTGATGGAAACGAACACCTTCACGCCACTGCGGATAACCGGTCTCCTCTTTTCCCGTCACCCAGGCTTTGCGCGCAGCGTCCAGCAGGTTTTGTGTTCCCAGAATATTCGTCACCAGAAACAACTGCGGATTTTCAATACTACGGTCTACATGGCTTTCTGCAGCAAAATTGACTACATAATCGAAATTATACTTTGCAAAAAGTTCATCAGCCAGCGTACGGTCACAGATATCCCCCTTTACAAACTCACAACGTTTGCCATCGATATCTCCTGCTATTGTACCCAGATTACCTGCATAAGTAAGCAAGTCGAGAACTACAATCTTTATATCCTGATGCTCTGCCAGCATATATTTGATAAAGTTGGCACCAATAAAACCAGCGGCACCCGTAACCAGATAAGTCTTCATCGTCCGTATTATTTATATGTAAAATTATATTCTGCCTCACTTAAGAGAGGCGCTTTTGTATCTTTCTCTGACAAAGTTAGAGTTTCCGTGTCGGAAATCCTCCAATCGACCCCAATCGAAGGATCATCAAAACGAAGTCCCCTTTCATGACTCGGCATGTAAGGATTATCTACTTTATAAGTAAATACAGCTTCGTCGCTCAATACATGAAATCCATGAGCAAATCCCTGGGGAATAAAGAACTGACGTTTATTCTCTGCTGAAAGTTCGACAGCTACATATTTTCCGAATGTCGGAGAACCGACACGGATATCCACCGCTACATCCAGAACACGTCCGGTGATCACCCGTACCAACTTCGACTGCGAATAAGGAGCCAACTGGTAATGTAATCCACGAAGTACTCCTCTGGAAGAACAGGATTCATTATCCTGAATAAAATTTATTTTACCGATATGTTGCTCGAACTCTTCTTTCTTCCAAGCTTCCATAAAATATCCCCGTGCATCATTAAAAACCTTAGGTTCAATAATCCATACACCCGGGATTTCTGTCTCAATATAATTCATCCTTTCATTTTTATAACTAACAGAAGACAAAGTAACTTCTTTTTCCTTAGTTCTGCAACTATCAACGCCTGCAAAAAGAATGAAAAAGATTTGCATAATCCAAACATAATCCTTTTCTTTGCACTCGCAAAACGATAAGACGTTATTTGAAACAAATTGGTTCCTTGGATGAGTGGCTTAGTCAGCGGTCTGCAAAACCGTGTACGGCGGTTCGAATCCGCCAGGAACCTCTAAAAAGAGTAACAGATTATCGATAAATAAATATTGGTTCCTTGGATGAGTGGCTTAGTCAGTGGTCTGCAAAACCATGTACGGCGGTTCGAATCCGCCAGGAACCTCTGGAAACAGAAGGGTTAGAAAGTTATTTTCTAATCCTTCTGTTTTGTTATTATATCCATTTTGTTTGCCATCAACTTCCTCAAAAAGAAATTACGCCGTTCAATGGCTGTTTAATGTCGTCTGTGAAATATATTTTGTGGTTAAATCAGAGACTTCTACATTTGCCGTCGAAAACAAATGAATTAATCACTCCAACAAATATATATTGTCCAGTTCATAGTAAATGATTAACTTTGCAAATATCACAGCTGCATCAATTACTACTGTAATATCAGGCTGTGCTTACAGGACAAAGGAACAGGATATCATTTGAACATTAATTATACATATAATGGATTATATAGAAATTAAAGGATATAAGTCAATAAAAGAACAAAAAGTTGATTTTAAAGACATTAATATACTCATTGGATCAAATGGTAGCGGAAAAAGCAATTTCATTTCTTTCTTTGAATTTCTAAACCGACTATATAACAGGAATTTGCAGGAATACATCTCCCTAAGAGGGGGATTAGCAATTGCAGATAAGAATTCCTAACAGGACAAAAACTACTATCCAAATACTCATAGACGATGACCGTTTGTATTGATTTTCAGATAAAAAAGAAGAAACTGCGGTTTGATGGCGGGTCAATTCTACTGACGAATTAGCGGTTTTACTACCCGTATCAGTTATGCTGTGATGTTTGTTTCCATGCAATAAAGCTATCTCTGCCGGATATTGTCGGCCGGTACTATCGGGTGGTGAGAAGACCACCCGGGTTATATTCCAGTTTATGGAATCTATCGTGTATATTTTACGGTTCAAAAAAGAAGAATCTTTAAGAGAAAGTTTCAGTGAATCTGTTTGGACAGTCTGTCCCTTTTTTATACTTTCCTGCTGTATCCGGCAGGAGGGTAACATAAAAAGTAAACATAACAACATATAGAATAACACCTGTTGCCGGTTATGACCTCTTTCTTTTAAGGAGATATGTAAGAATTTACGTTTTCTGTAAACAATCGCCTGATCGAAAAGCAACCCCGACTTTTTCAGTATCTCCAGTAACCGGCCCGGTCCTTCCGGTATATAACAATCGACAGCCTCCCCGTTTCGGTGCTGACTGGTGGCAACACCACCGGCCAGACGATTTACAGCTTCACTGCGATACCCGCTCAGAATGGCAATCGGACCATTATTCAACCGCCTTAACGGCTCCAGTAAGTGAATGGCGAGATAAGCCAGGGCTAGGCAAGCAGCAGACGGAGGTTCGTTATCCAAACCGTTTTCTACCGCGATCCTACTGTAAGTCAATTCTTCCTTGCTGAAATGTTCGCTCAGCATGGTTTTATGTCTCGTGTTACTCATGATTGTTGATTTTAAATCTATATGTATAATCCACTCCGAAAAGAGCTCCGGCAAATGTGCTGATCTCGCCAAAAGCCACCAGCACACTACTGTCTATCAACCCGCCAGGGGCTACCCAAAAGCCGCTGAAGAGAAGAACAATCCCGCTCACTGTGAGCAGGATTGCAATAATTAACTGAACCGTTATCCGTTTCATACACCTCTGAGCTTTTTAACTATCAACTATTCTATTTCCGGTCGGTCGCCACCGCCATTCTCTTCATCCTTCTTTTCAGACAACTTCTCAAAACTTACTTGGCTTTTAATGGTACGGAGCGCTTTCCCCGGAAAAAAGCGAACCTTAGGTTCACGGATCAGATTCGTATCAAAAGATTTTTCGTCCGTTACCCCGGAAGACCCGATGGTAAAACGGAAAGTACCCAATTCCCCGACAGTGACACGTCGTCCATGTTGCAGATGACGCACTAATATGACATTCATACGGTCCAATACCGCTTTCACCACAGCGCTACCTACCCCGGAGCTATCGCCTACCTCCTCCACAAATTCATCAAATCCCACAAAATCACCCGAAACAATTTGTGCATACTTCTTTTCAGGGATATCTTTCTTATCATTTCCCAAATTCTTTTTAACCACCAGTTTATACTTTACACTCATGACAACAACAATTTAATAGATTAATATTCAAGATCTTTATCGACATCGATACCACAAAGATAAACTAGTTAAAAACTGAAATATGCTGAAATATGCAACACACATAAGACCACCAAGCAGCCTGTCGTCGTTTTAAATAGAAAAACGGCAACAATCATTGTATATTCCAGAAGGGGTAAAAGCCGGTTATTTTAAGTTCTATTAATCAGAAGGCGACTATTTAGGTTCATTATCAGCTTTCCATAGGTCAAGCAGGTCACTAAAATCATCCGAAGTAAATTCTTTACGGAGCAGATCTCCCAAATATTCAACCGATTTATTATCGTGAAAAACAAGGAGAAGTACAAAAGACAAATGCAGATAAGAAGGCATAAAACCATCCTCCCGCTTTCCCTCCAGTAAAGAGAATACTTTTCGGAGCAGTTCCGGTTGTTGCAGTTCATAGCCAAGCGAACCGATTACCGTTTTATGTAGCAGATAATCCAGTGATTTTTGCCACTGGTGTTGAAACAAATCGGTCAGAAATAACTGGTAACGGGGAGGTGTATTTTCCCAGTCACAAAAGGCCGTATCGACAGCAGCCTTTTTATAAAGTTCCTGTTCCGGCTCTGGTAAGTTTTCCAATAATAACTTAAACATTTTTACAGAGGGTGTTTTTCTCCCAAAGAGTTCTTTTAGTTTTGTATACATAATGCTTTCAGACAGGGGAATGGTTTCCCCCTGCCTGAAAGCACATACCAAGGTCATACTACCATCTATTTCCCATCATTCAAAAATCTCAATAAATCTTTACCGGGCCTGAATTTGACACTGGTACGAGATTTTATCAGGACAGAAATACCGGTATGAGGATTACGTCCAATACGTTCGGTCTGTTTCCAGGAAGAAAAAGTACCGAAACCTTGCAGAACAATAGAACTATCTTTCAATAGTTCGTTTGCCATAACATCTTTGAAGATGTTTATAAAGCGCAAAGAATCCTTTTGAGAGATCGACATCTTTTCAGCGATCTCCCGTGTTAAATCTGATTTGTTCATGATTGTTATGATTATAAAGAATAATATGTAAGGCAATAAAAGAGTGGCATAATATATTCCTAATGGATATTATATCACATGTCAAAGAACGCTTTATTTAAATGGTGCCTACAAACACCGTCAGGTTAAGAACTGTTTATGTTCATAATATGAAAGAATTTGGAGATTAGTTTTTATCACGGACACAACGAACCCTGTCTGTACTTGCTTGGATAGTTCCATAACTTAGAGTTCCATCGGCGAAAACAAATCTACCACGCAAATTACTATCACTATGGTAAATAGAAGTGCTCCAATAATGTTTATCAATAAACTTTTCAGCATTATTCCCTTCTTCAATCTTTGATCGATTATCATACATTATTTTTAATTCTAGCATCGTCGGAAGCCGCCAATCACTATAACCATCTTCTTCCAAAGAGGAACAATATTCAGTCACTGCCGCATATCTCCTATCAGGACCTCCTAATTGCGTTCTTTGTACTTGTATAACATAAGAACCACCTCCTTCAACTAATGTTTTCCTATTATTAAAATCCGCTTCACCATCATAATCAAACGGAGGATAATCCGGCAGTTTTTCACCCATAAATTCATTATAGAAACTAAGTAAACTTTGATTAATTTCAAGATCAAAAGCAGTCAAACCTGCAATCTGATTGATTGTTACAGACAACTCCCGTGTAGGTACAGCACCTATTACACTCAATGCATATTCAGCAGTACGAGTATCTCTTTCATTTTTTGTAGCACTAAAAGACAAAGTCTGATTTCCTGTGTAAGTTTTATTCTCTGGCGAAGTAATACCATCCGCTTCTACTATTGGACTCAAACTCCAAGGTAAGCCTGTTGTTGCTGATACTATAATAGAAGTAACTCCTCCATCTCTAGGAATATCATTAGGGGAAATTACCTCAAACACCGATCCTTCCTGTACTACCGTTATATCCTCTGATGGTCCCGGATGAGAATCACCAGTTTCATTTCCGACATGTACCGCGATCGTCCCTTTCCGTTTTGAAGCATTTAAATTTAAAGTAGTCTTGTAATTAATTTCTTGAGAGCTTTTACTGGTAATCCCACTTTCCGGAGTCAATAAAGACAACCAATCAGTTCCACTAATTACTGTAGCAACCCACGGTAAGTCGTGGGTTGCTACAAAACTGTCTGACAGTATTTCGGCAGCTTCCGGTCCTAGATTGGGAGTTCGGTCAGAGACAGAAATTGTTGCTCCAATCTGGGTCACAGATATGCTTTTAGTCAGATCCGGATAGAGAGTACCGATCGCATCACCTGCCTTTACCTGGATTTCCCCGGTACGGGTTGCAGCGGAAGGATTACTGGATAAAGCCTTAACCTTTAAGAATTCCTCAGAACCTGAAGCCTCCGTTCCTGTTTGTGGAACGTCCCCGTTCCACCCAAGCCATTCTCCCCATTCAGAAGTTAAAGTAGCAGACCAGGGTATCCCCCGGGTAGCTGTAAACGAACAGTTTCCTTCAGAACCTCCGCCAGCATCCAATGATATAGGTATTCCGGTTGTTAAAGTAGACGGATTCTGTCTTACCGTAATTTCTTTTTCTCCCACCGTAAACGCTGTTTCACGCACTTTGGCACTAGGATTGGCTGTCACAGTCTTAAACTCCACCTTATAAGGACCTATAAAATCCAGTCGGTTCCCCGACTCATACGTTGTCTCTCCTACAGTTGCAGATAACCAGCCGGGGATAGTAAAATACCAGGGAACTCCCGGACGGGTGGTCACCTGAAAAATACCGGTAGCCCCTTTTTCCGGTCCCAGATTCTCCGGATCCTGCATTTCGGGCACTATCCCTACCGTTACCCGCTTATCAGAAAAATCTATGCCCGTCAAGGTTACATTTATAGTATAAAGACCGTTCCTCACTATAGTATAATCATTATTCCCATTACCGGGATAAAGCGTAAAAACAACATTTTCATATCGAACCCCGTCCTGCACAGCCTCCCCCGTCAAACGGATACAGGTCGCAAGCGTTACTCCCTCGCCGGTTTTATTGACCGCCTTATCACCCGTATTGTCTCCTGTACCAGCCGGATTCTCCGGTAGATACCAATATTGCGTACCGCTATTACCGGGTGAGGTAGCAGTATACGTTTTAAAATTATCTTCTCCGGTCAGTTGCGTTGGATTTTCATCTCCGATATATTTCATCTGTACCGGGACATTACACAATTCTAGTGAAGAAACGATAAAAGAAAAATTCTCTCCATCTACCGAATAGGTGAATTTAATTTTGGCAAGAGAACGTTTCAGCTGAATATCCGCACTGATATTCTCTGTGATTTCACCCGACCACATACCGGTCATTACACAAAGGTTATTGTTCGGCAATCCGTCATCCGTAAAAGCACTCTCTACTGAATATGCTTTTAATTCAGATTCAGTCGCTACCTTCCCCGTCAGACTTCCCGCATTGGCCACAGCCCATACATGCGATGTTCCTGTTATTCTTTTCAAAGGAAGATTCACATTCTCCTGGGATGCCAAAGATGAAAAATATTCATCTGTAACCAAATCGCCATTCTCCCTATACTGTCCCACCCACAGGTTCAGTATCGTCTTATCCGAGGTATCCCCTGGATCGCTCGTCGAGCGGGTAACAGTATCGCCCACAACCTCCGGAAGGCTATTAGGTTTCTCTGTTCCACAGGAAGTAAAAGCGACACTTCGGGTATTTGTTATTGTTGTAGCCAGCACATTCAGATGAAAACACGAAGAAACCTCCTCCGTCTTTCCCTCTTTAGCACCTGTCATCACCTCGCTTTGCGTGCAACCACAAAACAGGCTCAACAAGAAGAATACGTTCAACGTCACTTCTTTTTTTCTGATCCTTTTTCTTTCCATTTTCCTGTTTGTTACAATACTAATCGATCTTTTTCCCACCGATCGTCCCACCTCCCGTCCAGGGTATGTTCTCCCAATCGGCTACTACCAAACCGAAAGGGGTTCCGGGGGTAACTTCCGGTTCAGTCGGACGACCGGACGGAGCCCCTCCTATATTATGATCCGTCCATCCGAAAGGAGACCAATCATAGACACTCAAACGAAGCAGACTCCGATCGTTTTCCACTTCCAATGTAAACACATATTGTTTTCCCTCTTCAAAAACAATATTTTTTGAAATCATTGCTTCCAATTTTACGGCAATACCGTTGCGGGCCACCGTCACCGCCACACCGAACGCCTCACTGTTCTTTGGCAACAGAATCGTTGTCGTCCGGTTCAGTCCCAACGGGTTTGGCTGATCCGGATTCTCAGAATCTGGTAAAGTAACAAAATCCGTTGTCGACAGCTTACCTGCATCCGTCCGGTCGCCACCGGACGGCGAGATGATCTCGCTTTCCCCTACCGATAAACTGGCTCCCGCCGATGAGATAGCAGACAGTTCAAGACGTGTCCCGCAAAGGGAAGAGATCGGTACAATATTCCCTTTGGTAGGTGCGACCTCAAAAACGACCTGCGCACATTTACGACGAAACGCCCGGAGGGTAACGACCCGGGCAACCTGCGAGACTTCAACGCCACGTACAAAAGAGGTCATTACATCCTCCTGATGCGGAATATCGGTGACTTGCCACTTCCCATCAACCTGTGTCAAAGGACGTGCCGGAGAGACCGCGTAAAAATCATATCTACCTGCCGGTATTCTCATCTCTTCTCCTTTTCCGGCAATTTGTTTCCCACTCTCATCCACCTGACAAGGCACCAGATCACCTTCAACGCCTACAACAAAAGTCGCTTCTACCGTCGGGGCCGTAACGGAAAAGTCTGCAGAGGCAGTCACCTCCCCCAATTCACCCAGGTGATAGGCTGCAATACGTATCGTACTCCCTACAGGCAAAGAAACCGCTTCTGTACTACGGGTTATCGGCAAAAGCTCCAACGCAGGAGACGCGAATGATAATGTGATAAGATCGTTTTTTTCCACCCCTTCTTCCACGAAACTGCCAGTACACCCTGTCCCCGATAAGAGACAAAATGTAAACAGTAAAAAGAGATTTACAGAAAGCCGTTCTATCATCAAAAATTATCCTTTATTTATACTACTCTACCGGGACAACAACAGGCTCTGGTGTCTCATCCCAACCTACCACCTGTACCTGACTGAACTCGATGCCTTTGTCGGTAACAGTCATGGTATAGACATAATGTTTACCCTGCTCCCAGGTAGCAGCGACAGTGTTCTCTTTCGTCTGATAGGTATGGTCTTTATCCGTATTAAGCTCACCTTTGGGACCCAATGTGATCTTTACTCCCATCTGTCCTGTACACGGCGCTACCAAACCGTATGCCTGAGGTGAGGGGACTACCGTAGAACCTGACTCTGCAGCTTCTGCTACTTCTGTCACTGGTTCAGACCATGCGGCAACCTGTCCTTGATTCTCTGTTTTTGCCGTCAGCGTCAATGCAGTAGTAGTCGATGTTCCGGTTAATGCGCCATCCGTCAAACGCATAACGGCACTTGAGGGATTCGAAGCTACTACAAATGCAGTACCATTACTCGTCAGTTCCAGCTTCTTCACATAATCCTCTGTTGTAACTTCTTGTCCCTCCGCTTTCATCACACGGAAACTGATTTTAGCCAGGGCATGCTGCATAGATAAAGCAACAGACGGGCTCAAATGATTCACGACAGGAGCTGTTTTATTTTCAGCCGTCCCATAGAGATAATCAATCTGATTCGTTTCCCATTCATTGCCATAGCCAAAAGACTGTTCAGACAAAATAACCGGTGCACTCAAAACAGGTATTTTCTGACTACTTCCATCCAGTTTACCTTCTACATCGGAAGGCGCCCAAGCATAAACCGTACCGTCGGTATCTCCCAGATTCAATGTTTTATCCGCAGTCCATGTTAGTGTGCCTCCACCATCACTATTACTACTACAGGTAAATATTTGTTTTTCGACCAGGGAAGAATAATATTCCCTGGTATCACTTCCTTTCGTCACCAATACCCCGATCGTTTTAAGGATATTGTCTGCACCGTCAGCCCCCGTCTTTTCATACACAGCTTTTGTTCCTTCGGTAAGGGATAAAAAACTGACAGACAAAGCACTTGTTTCCTCTTCATCAGGTTCCTTTTCCGACAAACCTGTTTCCGCTACGGTACAGGCAGTAAGAAAAAGAGATGGTAACAAATATTTTATTCCACACATCATAATTCGATATTTCCTCCCAGTTCCTCATTCCATTCGGCAACGCTCACGCTCGTCACTTCCAGCTTACGCTGTGAAGCACAGACCGTATATACATAGTTCGTCCCTGCCTGCCATGCCCAGACATCCGTCACCGGTAAGGATATCGTATAATCCTGACCGTCGATCGTAAAAACTACTTCGATCTCATTTTCCGGTATATTTGTAAGCGGATAAGTCAGAAGACTTATTTTCCGAGCTACTTTCGGACCGGTGACCGTTCCACTTACAATATAAGTTGTTAAAGTTAGATTTCCCGACTTGACTTCTTTCGGTATTGTATAACCACTGACTGTTCGCGTCAGATTATCCGATGTGTTAGTCGACAGCCCCGCTATCGTTCCATCCGCCAGTTTCATTGTCGCCCCGTCAGTTGTTTTGATCAAGGTCTTACTATCTGCATTTTTGAGTTTGATCTGTGTTAGTTTTCCGTCTCCCGGTAAAGTACCGTCATTGTAAAGCCGGAAAGAAACCATTGTCAATGCATGTGCCATCGTCAGGTCGATGGAGCGACCGGGGCTACTTTGCGTCCGACCGTTGCTAACCTTACGATTACTGTTATCGGCATATAGATAATCAGTCTCGACCGGAGCACAGATTATTTTCTTCTTATTCGCCGACGCATTCTGAGTCCATGCCCCCCCGTCAAAACGCAAGTCGGCATTCGTTAAATCATCCGATAATGTGATCGTTCCGGTCTTCTGCAGCGGAGCAGGAATGGTCAGCGCAGAAGAAGTCGTTCCCGTAACCGTACTTGTTTTCGGATAATAAGCATAGACCGTACCGACCGCATCACTCAACGTATAAGGGGCAGCAGTAGCAGCAGCAAAACTCTCTCCCTTGTCGGAAATAGACTTCCATGTCTCTCCTTTCTCGTCCCCAATAAACCAGACATGGTCGGCAGAAATTCCTCCTCCTGAATAGGCTGCGGATCCTTCTGAATTCAGTATCACGACACCTATCCCTAACGCATCCGTAGAATAATTAGTCTTGGTATACGTAATCGCATCCCCACCTACCACCGATTTTGTTTCAGCGGACAGTACTCCGGTTGATATACCTAACACTGCCGGTTCGTTCTCCCCGTCATCTCCTGTTAAAATTTCCTGCTGCGTGCAACCTGTTGCCGACAGCAAAGCAGCCAATGCTGCTAATGAAAATAATTGTTTCATACTATTTTGTTTTAAAATATCATTCTTCGCATGAGGGCATAAAAAAGCCCTCAATATCTCTATCGTCCGAGACATTGAGGGTTTAAAGAAAAATATTCTTACAAAATGTATTACAGCTTCGCTATTTCTTCAGCAGTCAAACCGGTCGCCTGCGAGATAAGCAAAATCATTTACAGCTTACCTTACTATTTTTCTTCAAACCCTCAATATGTCAAAGATCGCTTCTATCAGTTCTTATATATTCACCTGACACGGTTCTCTCACCGCTGCCTTTTCTCTCTTCCGTTCAACACCTCACCCGTTGGAATGAAGTACCGAAGCGTAGTTTGGTAGTGGATATTCTATTACCCTCCAAACCTCGAATTACAGACCATTATCATTTATTGAATTGGCTGGGCACACCTATTTATCTCTTACACAGCGAACATAGTAGATAGTTTTACTGTCTTGAATGTTATAAACTTCTCCGTTACCTAGGAGCACAAGCCAATGATATCCACCATTACTACTTGTTCCAGTCCAGTGCCATTGAGTACTTAACTCAGTAAAACCGTCAACAGAATTTAATGAATTTCTGTTGTTGGCTATTATCAACAATTCATCTTTTGATGGCAAACGCCAATCATTTTTTCCTTCTGCCTCCAAACAATTACAATATGAGTCAGCACTAGTCCAATTCATACTTCCTCCACTGTCATCTGTTTTACATATCTGAAAGTTTCCTATATAAACGCCTGTCTCATTCGCTGTTTGCGTAGCAATAACCGTTATTGTACGTACCGGACTTAGTACCACAAGGAACGTACCGGAACGTTCACCCCCTGTATTGGCAGAAGCCGTAAACGTTAATGTCCCATTGCCGGTACCGCTACTAGGGTTTACCGTTATACCATTATCAGTAGCAGAATTTATTTTCCATGGTAAACCTGTAGTAGCTGTAACAGAACCGGTAACACTACCACCTGTATTTGCGATTTGTGTAGTCGGACCGGTAACACTAAAAGCAGAAGCTAGTTGCCTGATCGCAACATTTGTTGTCATTCCTCCTGCTGTTACCGATATGTTACCTGTTTTATCTGCACTATTTAAATTTAAACTACTTGTTTTATATCCTAATGTCTCTTTTTCACCGCTCGTGTTTTCGGAGGCTGCTGCCTCCAAGGTTAACCAATCAGGAACAACAATGGACAAAGGCAATCCTTTAGTTGCCTGATACGTGAGTGTTCCACTGTCATCAGCGGTTGCAGCCAATGTGGGTTTATCACCGGAAGCTGTCAGCGATGAAGCCTTTTGATTTACAGTAATCGCACCTGTCGGACCACCATCCTCGTCACCTGCCCGGACGGTGATCGTACCGCTTCGTTGGGAGGCATTTGGGTTCACCGTTACATCAAAGGAGATCGTTTGAGCAGAACCCGTTGTCTGATCTCCCGAGGTCACACCTGTCAGGGTAATCCAATCGTCATTCGTTATTTTTGCCGCCCACGACAAACCGGATGTAGCTGTAAACGAAGAAGACTGCCCGCTGGCGGCTACCGGTTCAACCTCTACAACGGAACCCTTAACTGTAGAAGCAGCCTGCCTGACCGCTATCTCTTTTGTCAAATTGGGATAATTAAGGTCACCTACCGAAGCACCGACTTTCACTGTGACCGTGCCGGTACGTTCCTCTGCCCGTGGATTACTGGAGACAGCTTTTACGTTCAACGCCTGTTGCTCTCCTGTAGTTTCTTCACCGGACACTCCCGGGTTATCATCCGACCATTTCCACCAGCTATCCCCGCTTACGGCAACCAGCCACGACAGCCCCTTCGTAGCTGTAAAAGAAGAAGCAGCTTCTGAACCGGCGGCAGCTCCTAAAGAAAAATCTCCTCCAGTCGTCAAAACCGAACCGGCTTGTGTAAGAGTGATCTTCTGGGGTTCTCCATTCACATCTACCGAAAACGAGACGCTCCTGTCCTCCGCCTTCGGGTTGGAAGACAATGCCTCAAAGACGACATTTGCCGGTCCCTGGTAATCTACTCCTACACCCGTTCCAACAACTTTTCCTTCTACTATCGCCGACAGCCACTCCTCCAGTTCGATCGACCATTCCTGACCCGGACGGGCAGTGATCTGTACCTCTGTCTGACCGCCTTTCTCTGCAGGCATATTCCCCCCTGTTACTACGATCGGCGGTATATTACCGACCGTGATGCGCTCGTCCGAAATATCTATTCCAACCAACTTTACATTCATCTTATAATAGGAATTACGTACAATATCATAATTGTTTTTATCCGTACCCGGATAAAAACAGAATGTAACATTCTCGTAAGTCACCCCACCCTGCACGGCCGTTCCGGTCAGTTTAATAAACGTGGCGTCACTCACTCCTTTGCCTGTTTTCTTCTTTTCCGCATCGACAGTATTATCGTCGCTTACCGTTCCCGCCATATTCTCCGGCAAATACCAATACATGGTTGTACCCTGCTCATTGACCTCACCGGTATAAGTCGTATAGCTCATCTCCTGCAGCTGACTTTCCGGTGCGTCTACCTGCATTTTCTGCGGAACCGAGCAGAGTGCCACACTAGTAGGCTTAAATGTAAAGCCGTCTTCCCCCATCGAATAGGTAAATTCAATTTTTGCCAACAAGCGCGTCAACTCCACCTCTACTTCTTTTACACCATCTTCCTTTACTACCCCTTGCCAGGAGCCAGCCATTCCGCACAAGTTATTCGTCGGCAAACCGTGCTCCGTCGAAGCATACGACAAGACATGTTTCTTCAAATCCGCCTCTTTTTCAATCCTTCCCAGGTTGCCGGCATTCGCAACGAACCAAACCCTGCTTTCCATTTCGTCCTGGTTTTTCTTTAATTTCACGTTCACCTGGTCACCGTTGAAAGAATCTATATATTTACAAAACAGAAGAGCCCCGGTCGAGGCATCGTACTGCCCCACCCAAATGGCGGATATCCGGCTCTCCAAACCATCCCCCAACGGGTTGGCGGCACGGGTATCCATCCGGTCGGTTTCACCAGCAACCAGCGTATCCGATTCTACCGTTCCTTCAGCCGTACACGTGAGACTACGGGTCATTGCCGTCCGGCAAGCCTCTACATGCAGGAGAAAGCCAGCATCCACATCTTTCAGCGTTTGCCGTGCAGCATCCTCTTCGCCTACATCTGCCAGTGTGCAACTACCGGCAAGAAGCAAAATCAACCAGGCAAACCATTCTATTTTATTTACTCGTTCCATCCCTTCACGCGTTTTATTTCCCACTACCTATATCCCCGTTTCCACTCCAGTTAATTACTTTCCATGGAACCACCGTAAAGGTCGTTCCCACCCCTTCGTTGATATCCGGATCGGGATAAGGCCGATCCGGAGCTCCCACGTGTTCATCGGTATATAAAACCGGAGACCAGTCCAATACTCTCATCAACAACCGGCTCTCGTTGTTCTTTACCTCCAGGGTGAAAACGTACCGTTTGCCTCCGTCGAAAGAAATATTCATTTCGGTTGTCGCTTTCAGGGTCGCCGTTTTATCATCCCGCTGTACGTCGATCTCCACATCGAAAGGCGCTTCACTTTTAGGCAGAAGCACTCCCTTTGTTTTATTGAGCTTCGCACCATCCGTGTCCGGCTCTACCTGTTCAAACTCTTCTGTTTCAAACAGGACCTGCGCATCCGTATCACCGCCTGTCGGCAAAATTCCCGTATCTTCGCCCACGACAAGGGCTGCCCCCGGGGAAGATATTTTGCTTATAACCAACCGGGTGGCATACAACTGGTCGAAAGGAAGAACATTCTCTTTCGATGGAGCTACATTGAACACCACTAGCGCACATTTCCGGTTAAAAGTGCCCAATGTCACGCTATGCGAATTACTCGAAACAGTGACCCCATGCACAAAAGAAGTCATCACATCCTCTTTATGGGGTATACCCTTTATCCGATAAGTATTGTCTGTGTCTTTTACCCATTTTCTTGCCGGAGAGACAGCAAAAAAGTCGTATACACCTCCCCGTACGATCATCTCTTTCGCTTCACCGGCAATCGGTCTCCCGTCATCGTCCACCGGGCAGGGCGACAGGGAACCGTCCGTTCCTACCTGATAGGTGGCTTCCAGGGTCGGGGCAGTCGTAGAAAAGGATACCTGCGCAGCCTGTCCTTCCCCCAGGTCATTCCTGAAATAGGCACCGATACGCAGGGTCGCTCCCTCCGGCAGCAGCTCGGGAGACGAAGCTCCGGCTTCTTCCGTACGCGTCAGGACCACCGGCATGCCCAGGTTCGGCTTGCCGAAACTCAAAGCGACCATTCGGGCGTTTTCCGGTACGACACCTTCCACCGGTCCTGCCGTGCATCCTGCCAGCACAGCGCATCCCAACAACCCCAGATATACTTGTATGCTATTCCGTTTCATATGATTCCCTATCTTAAAGTTCCACTACTCCTCCTTCTTTCTCCGTCCAGCCGGTAACGGCTGTGGCAACGGATAATTTTTCTTTCTCTGCATCCAACGTGACCGAAAGGGTATAGGAAGTGCCGGCCTGCGCCATGCCCCCCGCCTCCCCGAAACGAACCGGCAGAGCCTCATAAGCCAGACTGCTCCCGTCGGGAAGGGCGACGGTTGCGTAAAATGTCAGCGGGACAGCTGCCTCCAGCAGGGTCGTTGCAACCGGCGTATCGGGATAAGCTTCCGACAGCCAAACGTCTGTACCATCCGACTCCCAAACGGTTAAAACCGCCGGTTCACCCATCGCCAACAACGTGCCTTTCTTCAAATCGAGTAATACATCCGGATGGCTTCCGCCTATCTGCATCCTCACCAAACGGGCATCAGCCGGATAACCCTCCGACACACGGACGCGGATATTCAGTTGCGTCAATAAATGGCGGAAAGTAAACCGCTTGCCCGTCTGCCAGAACATGTCGGCAAGCGAACCGTATTGTTCATTGCTGACAAGCAAATCCCGGCTACCGTCCAGTCGGTAGACAACTCCGTTACTGCCCGGCTCCGCCGAAGGATAATAGCCCCGGAGGTAAAGACGGCTGCCGTCTGACGGATAATCGTGCGACTGCAACAGGACAGCCTCTCCCGCCGCCGTCCCGTGTGCCTCCCAGACCTCATCATACGTACCCGACGCTTTCCCGGCGGCAAAAGCCAGTAGCCCATCATCGAACGCCGACAGAGAGTTGCCCGTAAGCAGGCGTATCCCGTTCGTGTCCTCCGCCGGTTCAGGCACTTTCAGGTTCTCGCAGCCCCACAAGAACGCGGTAAGCAACCCAGCCATCCACCATTTATTTACCCTATATTCCTTTTTCATGTCTTTCTCTTTTCCTGTTTTTTATTCAGTACCGGCTGTCCCCTCCGTCTCTGCCGTTCCTTGGCGCCAAGCGGTAAGCTCTATGGTATAACCGCCTGTTTCCAGCGGACGGACGGTCAGATCGAGTTCAATACGGGTCGCCAAACCGTTGGTCAGCGCCTCATTCATCTGGTCGGTCACATCCGTATGCGAGACGAACGATTGTCCGTCTTTTTGCTCTATCGTCAGCGAGAGACAGGCTGGAACTGAAGTTCCGGCTTCTTCCAGACGAATACCGAACAAAGATAGGGTAGCCGTATAACGGTTTATACCGGCAGCCTCAGCCGGAAAGCAGACCGAGGCATACTTTCCTTCACACGGTTTGCCGGTCGGTATACAGACTTCGGGAGAAATACCGCTCAACTCGCCGCTCACCACAGATACTTCACCGCCCCCCTCGATACGGATATTCAGTATCACCTCCTTAATCAGGCAGACAGGAGTCAGCACAACGGTTTTACCGACAGTGGCAGTGGCAATCACCTCTTTCTCTCCCGTTCCGTACAGGTTGCCGGGCTGGCTGATCACACCGACAGTTCCTTTGGAAGAGACAGAAGAACGGGCTGCCGCACGGGCTTCTGCATATCCCTTATTCATCGACAGGTCCAGATTAATGCCATCCGGATTACAGACCACGACCCCGTAATGACCCTGCGGAATGGTACCCTCATAACCTGAAGCATCGCCACGACGGACCAGGGGAACCGAGTTACCATCGGCATAGAAATAATAATCGAAAACACCTGTACGCGGGGCACGTATACCCCAGTCCAGCACTAAACGGATTTTGCCGTTCCTCGTCCAGTCCTTGTCAGTCGTCAGGGAGGTACAGGCTGTAAATAGCAAACCAATCAACAGCCCCCCCGCATAATCCCTTATCTTGTGCCTCTTCCCCATCTTAATTTTCAATTTTCAATTCTCAATTACCAAATCCCTATCCTGTACACTATACTGAGCCTGAACCCAATCATCATCCCCGTTGCATTGAACAGGCTTTCCTGATAATTCTTATCGTCCACCTTGTCATACCGGTATTTCTCTCCACCGAATACCGAACGGTAGCCACCCTGTAAAGCCGCCTCCATACAGAAACCGGCTCCTAACGGAATCATACACCCTATTGCCAGCCCTCCCGAAGCGAACTTACCCGTACGGCCATAAAGACCGTCGGAACTGATCTTCTCCCCCCGTACATCAAAATCGCCATACTGCCCGAACGCCCCGACCCATAACCAACGGAAACGCCCGTCTCCCTTCAGCCAGAAACGCGGTTCCAGCGTCACGGATGAAACGCCCCAAAGATTATCCGGATTGCCGTTGTAAGTATAATAGGAATAAAGAAAAGAGGCATCTACCGACCAGCATTCCCCGAAGCAATATTCCAACTCCAGATTAGGCATAAAGCTTCCCTTGTTAAATTCGACCGGCCCATTCCCCAACATCACCGACGGAGCCAGCGTACACCAGGGAAGCAGGTTCGTCTTTATCGAAAGATTGAAAGGGCGCGCACCGGAAAAGCTTGTCGTAACAACCGTCGCGTGAGCCGTCTCCGGCTTCACTTCTTCAGGCATCACCTCTTTTTCATGAGGACGTTCTACCTGTTTTTTCGGTTTCACCGTTTGGGAAAGGGACGTCTTTTTCGAGATCAGCAGCCGGTAATCGCTGACTTCATCCTTGTCAAACAATGCATCGCATATCATATAGACAATGCGTTCTTTTTGTTCTCCCGACATCCGTTTATACTGTTCCACAAAAGGGATCGCTCCATATTTCCCGACAGCCTCTTCCATGCTCCGCGAATAACGGCTTTCGCTGTAACAGATTTCCTGGTTGGCAAACCAGGGGACAGGGCTATCCAGATAATAAAGATGTACCTGATCCCGATCCAGTCCGCTACGGTCGATATAGAATACGATACATTCGTGAGGTAATTTCAATTTTGTCTTCAGATAGTTACGGATACGGGCGGCACGTATCGAGGCTTCGTTGACTGCCTCCGTTTCCATATATTGCCAGGAAGCCAGGTGGACCACGATCAATAGATGGGAAGTCCCTTCCAATAGAGCAATCCGGTTTTGCCTCAACTGCTCTGCCATCCGCTGGAGTTCGCCGGCATTATCCGCATAGTCAGCCAGTAAACGATTTTCCGCTTCGGGAAAAGAATAGACATAAGCGTCCGCCTGTTGAAAATCCTGTGCCCAAAGAGCATTACCGTTCAGCATGAGGAGCATGATAGATAATATGTACAAAACTCTTTTCATAACTTCCTGTATCTGTTCTGTTTCTTGGTAAGAAACGGAACATGAGCGAAAGACCGGACGTAAACAAATGGTATGCAATACATTAACAACATCACAGAAGTATTCTTTATAGTTGTAGAATACAATATGGACCATTCTTTACGTCAGCTTTTTTCCTTTTTAGATCATGAAAGTTTTTGAAACGCAAGAAAAACTGATATGTCCGGAAAGTTATCCTCACTAAAATACTTCCGCCATAAAAAGACAATAAGATGAGCCAAAAAAGAAGAAAGAAAAGGAAAATATTATTTAAGAAAACCACCATAAACAACTGATACTTTGAAATTTGCAAGAGAGCTGATAGATTAGTATAAATAACAAGAATGCCTATGCCCTATTTCGTAATATTTACTCTTTGAAAATAAGGAGAGTATAATATTCAGGGTTTCTCTTGCAAAATTTTGGGTTTTCATAACTGTTATAAGAAATAAAGTTATTATTTTTGCAGTGTAATACTATCATTGATTATCAATGTTCCGTTTCTTACCAAGAAACAGAACCAGCTTCTAAGTCTATCCTGCTGATCCATATCTTTTTATTTTTCGTTCCTGTTTTCTTTTTAATACAATCCGGTTGGCTTTATTGATCACAGAATTATTCAGTTCTGCCAGATAAATACGGGTTACCAAAATAGAAGAATGTCCCAGCGCATCACAAATGATTTCGATATCTACGCCTTTGTCTCGTGCAACCGTTGCCCAGGAATGGCGCGCTACATGTGTTGTTAACTTTACATTCAGTTCCAAAATCCCGGAGATACGGTTTAGGCGTTTGTTTTGCAGCCTCAAGGCACTCTCATATCCTTCACCGTCCGCTTTCAGAATAGGAAACAGGTAAGGACTGTCTTTCACATCCGGGGCATACCGTCGAATGATCATTATCATCTCCGGCAGTAGCTCTATATGCAGAACCTTACCGGTTTTCCTTCTCGTATAGGTAAGTACTCCCCCTTGTATATCCGTCTTTTTCAGATGGGCAAGGTCCACAAAAGACATGCCTCTCGTATAATAACTGAACAAAAACATCGAAAGGGTAAATGCCAGATTAGGGGATAACCGGGTCACCGCCTTTTCCAACCGGGTAATACTAGCTTCAGGCACAGCCCGTTTAGCCGTTTTTTTCACACCGGTAAAAACATTTTTAAAAGGATCTTCGTTTCCCCGGTCGACCATCCCTGCCGTCACCATTTCATGCCATATAGTCCGCAGATGGCGAAGATAAAAAGAAGAACTATTCTCCCCCAGCTTCTTCCTTCCCGGCTTTTCTTCTTGTAGCCAATGTTCATATGCCGTCATCAGTTTCCCATCCACCCCGTCCGCATACACTATCTTTCCACATAAAAAACGCTGGAACGAATTAAGCGCACTCCTATAATTATGCGCCGTACTCTTCTTCCCCCCATCTTCCAGACGGGTTATTCTCCCTTGCATAAACTGCAGTACTTCCACTTTCTGCCACCTGCTTACACTCTGCTCGTTGTCTCTTCTCATATACATTATTATTTACTAATTGATAATCACTCAAGTGAGTTTAGTAAACAAAATAACATAAAGAGATGATTTGATTTATTATTAAAACTGGTATCTTTGCAAATGTCGCACCATTCTTTACCACCGTAAAGTTTACGACGGTAAAGTTTACACGATGACAAAAAAGGCCTGGCAAACTGCCAAGCCTTCTCCTGATTGATAATGTCAGTTATCAATGAACGCCCAATTCAAGAGCGGTATTCTTTATATCTCCACTAAGGTCCAGCAGAGCCTTTTGTAATTGTTTTAATTCCTCCGGAGTAAATTGAGCTTCTTTTCCATTTACAATGAAACTATTCAAACGCTGATTTAACCAGGAACGGCTCTTTCCAAAATAAGCTTTAGCTATATAAGACCAGGAAACTGCATCATAAACTTTTGACAGTACTTTTCTTAGACGAGCTTCATGGATTAAATTATCAGCCTTTTCAATATCTTCATTCACACATTCCAGCATGATATCAGCTAACATCTGAGTCTCTTCCGGCGTTTTTGTAGCTAAATATTGCCTGATACGCTCTTGGAAAACACCCTGATCAGCCTCTTCACATTGACTAAACTCTGCTCGTTGTGAAAGGAACTCTTTTTTTAACTCTTCATAATTAGCCATATAATCTCCTTTTTAACTGACACCACAAAGATAATATACATATGTATATTAAACAAGCAATAAGAAATTTTTATTGGTTAAATAACTAAAACCACTCTTCTTACCATGAGCAGAGCAATTAATAGCACAAATAAAAGATAGTAATATCTGAAAAACACAAACAAAATGAAAGCTTTTTAACTTCTCTGCCAACATCAATATCTTACAAAAAAGAACAAACAGATCAACATCTGATCATCCCCGGCCAAATAGTTGCCACCACCCGAGCAGATCACCTTCACTACCCGGCAGGTAGTCACCACCATCCGTACGGATCATCGTGACAAACAGCCCGGGTAGCTACAATAATCCGGGCAGCCAGCTGAAACAATCCGTGCAGATAAATGAAATGAGGCTAAAAGAAAAGAAAGCATAACTTGATATGGGACAAAAAGATTGTGTTTTTTCCTGATTAGCAGTTATTTTTCTTCCAAAAGCCTCTTCTGACAGTTCGACTTCCATTTTACATTTCGATATATAAAACAGTATAAAAATAATTCAGGCTACACCTATCCGTACAGATAAATGCAGCCCGACAATCATTTTTCCATCTCATTAGAAAACTTGTATCCAAAAAGATAATCCTTAACTTCTGTACAGTCCCATATTTCACCGGCGAACTGGAGATAGAGACTCACAATGCAAAGAAACTAAAGGAAAAATAACATAATGACATTTCGATTATAAAGTTATAATACTCCATCTACTCAGGCTTTGCAAATTTAGAAAACAACTTTTCATTCAACTTATTATGTATCATTTTAAGTATATCACAAAATTCTTCTTCAGTAATTATCTCCGGTTCATCCTCTATTATTATTTCACAAAAATCATCTCCTCTGTTTGTGTATTCATCTGAATTTTCATATTCAAATATGCCATTACTAAACCCAACATAAAAGCCTTTAAAATCAATAACATCCCACCCATAAAGATCCAAACGGCATATTTCTCTTACATAACAAACCTGTAATTCTGAAAGCCGTAAATACTTGTTATTATAAACTTCTTGCAGAAGCTTTGTTTTCTTCTTTTCACATAATTTTACTTTCTTATTTGCATTAGCAATAGACTTTTCCATCTTTTCTATTTCTGCATTCAATTCATCTATTTCCATTATTATATATTTATGTTTCAACAAAAGTAGGCATTTTAACATCCCAACCATAAAAATCGGGATGTTTGACAACAGGATATGAATAATGTGTATCCGGACTCTTATCCAAATTTATTATTCTTCTGGTATTAAAATTGTTTTGAGGTATTTTAAAATAGCCTGTACATGTATATCGGCAATTATCGCTCTTCCCTTTTCCGAACAAAGAAACAAAAAATCGTCCCAGGTATCCATAAATAGATTTTCAGTAAGAATAGCCGGACAATTGGTATGCTTTAGAATGAACAAAGGATCATATTTCAAACCTCTGTTCCTGAAAGGGAAATCCGTGTCATGCCGGGATGTTACTTCTTCTGAAAAGACCGAAGCGATTTTTTGAGAAGTCATGGCATCACGGGTATAAAAGACTTCCCATCCTGTTCCACCTCCTGCATTAGCATGAATAGAAACAAGCATGCAGTTTGTCTTTCCAACCTGATTGGAAATAGTATTTACCCGGTTACAGCGTTCCTGGAGTGAGACATCATTAATTTCCTTTACTATCAGCTCACAATCTATATCTTTTTGAGTTAGTGTTTCATGTACCCGCCTTGCAATATCCCGATTAAATTCCCATTCAAACAAACGTCTGCTTTCATTCGGCCATTCCGGAGAACGTTTGCCCGGAGTTTCTATACCATGCCCATTATCGATCAATATCTTCATAAAATAAAAAGTTAAAAGGAGCTACTAAATAAATCACCAGCTCCTTTTATGAATAAAATGATTAGCCTTCCAATCCTATTTCAAAAAACAACGTTGTACCCTTTGTACGGTAAGTAGCAACAGCATCCCAAATTACACGAAATTCCTGTATAAAACCTGCTGCATTTACACATGCAATTCTATTTACTTCCTGCATAATTGTCTTTATTATTAATCTCTCAAAAACGGAACAATTTTAGTGATCATCACTTCACCACCATAGCAAGGCAAAGCCTGATGAACATATACCATTGCATAGGATTCCCGAGGAGGATTCGTTGCAGTTACTGACTTACAGACATAACGATAATTTACACCTTCCACAATCTGAACAGCTACCGATACAGGTGTATATTGAACTCCGACAACTCCACGCATCGCTTCCTGAAAGACTGCCATCTCTTCCGGCAACAATTCGTGATGATCTGTCCAACCTCCTGACTTCCGGTCGATATGGTCGTCCTCTATTTCAACAGGTTGAATCTGTTCGTAAAGAACACCTGCTTCCGATACATGTGTCTGAGCCAACTGATAAAGAGCTTTCCCGGGAGCTACTGCTTTAAAAACAAACACTTTTTTTCCCGGTGCACCGAGCAACTCTGCATCCGGTTCTATTGCATCTTCATCCAATAAGATCAAACCACCTTCCAAACGTGATAGAAAACAGTTCTCGCCTGTATTAAAATTAACTTCACGTTCTACTGTAAAGGTCTCATACAATTTCAAACTTCTACCTTGTGAATTTTCTTTTTCTTCCATGCTTATAAAATTTAAGATTCAAATTATAATAAGACAGCCCTTAAACCATCCTATCTTTACTGGCAAAGGAATGGTAAATTTTAATACGCACAAAGAAATTCAACCCTTAAGAAGTGACAACAGGAGCATTGTCATAAGACAAAAGAGATGTCACCCTCAAGACGTCAGATTGTCACATCAGCAAAACTCAATAATTAATGATTATTCATATCGCCGATTCATTTATTTAGCTACTTTTGCGCACTTATTATATTCGACATGAATAACGTGCTAATTTTATTAGACAGCCTGAATGATTGGAAACCGTATTATAAGACAAGCAGTATCTTAACCGTTTCCGATTATTTGAAGAACAAATCTCTCCAGAAAGAAAAGGGGAATAAGTTTGTCATCAACCTGAGTAACGATTACAGTTATAATTCCGAAGGATATTACTGTTCGCTACTAGCCCAAACCAGGGGACACAAAGTGATTCCCGGAGTAGATATCATTAACAAGGTGGAAGCCGGAGCCGGTGTCCGTATGGACCGGAACTTACAAAAGCTCTGTTATCAGTGGATACAGAAAAATGATATCACCGAAGACATCTGGAACCTGGATATCTATTTCGGTACATGCAAAGAGAAAGGGTTGGAAAAAATAGCCCGTTTTATCTTTGAGAACTACCCGGCCCCGCTACTAAGAGTCAGTTTGAATACCCGCCAAAAGAATCAAATCGAAACGATCCAGTTCCTTTCGCTGGAACAGTTGAACGATGACGAACAAAGTTTCTTTGCCGATGCGCTGGACCGTTTCAACAAAAAAGTATGGCGTGCTCCGCAATCCGTCAAATCAGCACGGTATAGCATGGCTGTATTATACGACCCGGAAGAAAAGTTTCCACCCAGCAACAAACAAGCTTTGAACAAATTGCTGGATGTTGCTAAAAAGATGGATATACATGCCGAACTGATTACCGAAGAAGATGCTACTCGGTTAATGGAGTTCGACGCTCTGTTTATCCGAACCACTACGTCGCTGAACCATTATACTTTCCGCCTGTCACAACTGGCGAAGCAAAACGGGATGGTGGTGATCGATGATCCATTATCTATCATCCGGTGTACCAACAAGGTCTACCTGAACGAATTATTTGAGAAAGAAAAGATACCGGCTCCGCTGTCTATGTTAATCTTTAAGTCGAATGAAAATACATTCGAACAGATCAGCGAGCAACTAGGTTCTCCTTTCATCCTGAAAATTCCAGACGGCTCGTTCTCTTTCGGAATGAAGAAAGTAACCAATGAGACAGAACTGAAAGCGGCACTCAATCTGCTTTTCGATAAATCGTCGATCCTTCTGGCACAAGAATTTACACCGACTGAATTCGACTGGCGAATCGGTATCCTGAACGGAGAACCGTTGTTTGCCTGCAAATATTATATGGCAAAAGGACATTGGCAGATTTATTGCCATTACGATTCGGGAAGAAGCCGGTGCGGACTGGTCGATACCATTCCCATTTATCAGGTTCCCCGTAAAGTACTCGATACGGCGGTCAAGGCAGCTTCCCTGATCGGGAAAGGGCTTTATGGAGTAGATATGAAGATGGTTAACGACCGGGCTATGGTTATCGAGATCAACGATAATCCGAGTATCGATCACGGGATTGAAGATGCCGTACTGGGAGACGACTTGTATTACCGTATACTGAATCATTTCGGGCGGACACTGGATATGAAACATTTTTAACCGGATGGAAAAGGAGTTGGAAATCAGGCAGGCAGTCCGTTCGGATCTCGATTCGATACTGGAGATTGAAACCGTTTGCTTCGGTGCGGACAGTTTTTCAAGGAGACAGCTCTTATACCTTATTACCCAGGCAAAAGGGATCTTTTATGTTGTTACGGATAAGGGAAAAGTGATTGCATACAGTTCGTTGATATCGAATGCCCATACTCATAACCTACGTATTTATTCCATAGCCGTTCATCCGGATACCAGAGGCAGGAAGTTAGGACAGCTACTGATGGAAAAAGCGATCGGATTTGCCCGGTCGTATCAACTCAAAAAAATTACGTTGGAAGTAAATGTGACTAACGAAGCCGCCATCGGCCTTTACCTAAAAAACGGATTCGAACACATCCGCATAATCAATAATTATTACGCGGATGGTTCGAATGCTTATTATATGTATAAGCTTATTTACTCCTAAGCGTTTGATTAAAACTACAAATTCGTCGGGTTCCCCCCTACCTTAACTTCGGACAATCCGGCATTTCCGGAGATAAAACTGATGCGGACAAAGCGGATATTCTTTCCGAGGTCACCATCTATACGCTGCTTCTTTTCTCTCTTATTGCTGGTGCGCTGGTCGGATACGGTTATCCATGATTGGTTATCGGAAGATACTTCAATGACGTATTGATGTATATCTACTGTCGGGAAGACCAGTTCGATCGCGTTCAGATCATAGGAGGCTTCCAGATCGAGCTTCCACCAGGCAGCCTTATCTGAGGGGTCGGCAAACCAGGCGGTCTGGTCGTCACCGTCATTTGATAAAGTGCGGGAAGAAAGTTCCGCTGTCGAACTGACAAAAGAAGGACGGTTAACCGCCAATAACAACTCATTTACAGGTTCTTCTTTCTTCGGGGCAATATAGCGTTTATAAGGACGGTCTGCCACTTTCGGACGACCGGCCGACTCCCAGGTTGGCTGTCCTAATGTCCGGATAGTGAGGGTAGACACCGGTAGCCCTTCAGCAGACGCTTCGACGACGGTCGTTCCGGCATAGTAACTACGGAACTCGATTGCAGCCTTTCCGTCACGGATCGTAATATCGGAGGCTTCCTCTTCTGAAGGAGGCATAAACTGAATGGACGAACCTGTTGGAAATTCGCCCGGACCGGACAGGATGGATAGCTTAACGGGGATCTCATTACTAACCGGTTTGCCGCTTGCATCCAACAAAGTGATCAGGATATGAACATCATCTGTCCCATCGGGAGCAGCGATCGTTGTCTTATCCGCAGACAAACCGATCTTTGCAGGAATACCCGATTCAGGCCATTGCGGTTCAACCGGGTTCCTGTTTCCTTTGGCATAAGCCTCCCGATACCAGTACCAGGAACGCTTCGGGATACGGAAATAATCCACTAATCCCATAATAGCCAGACCGGTTCCACCGACTGTCCCGTGATCGAAGCCACACCAGATCACTTGCCCTCCACGCCATACCGGACGGTTAAAGCCATCTTTCAGGTCTGCCCATCCCGGTTCGAATGTACCCGGACGATGTGTCGTTACACTACCATATTCAGAAACCATACTAGGTACACCGGGATTCAGGAAACCCGCCCCGTCGCCATTATAAAAAGCGATCTGGTTCTTCCCTAGTTTATCTACGCCTTTACGCTGGCTACCGCCGATAGCGACCAGGCGCGTCGGATCCCAAACATGCGTACTGTCGGTTGCCTTGTTCAGCAATTGCTTCATCCGTTCATTGGTGGATGCATCCGTAAAGAAAGGTTCATTACTCATACTCCATGCCGTAATAGAAGGACTATTCCGGTTGATTCGGATCAGCTCTTTCAACTGGTACAACACACTCCGGTCGAAACGATCCTGGTCTTCCGGATTCGGAGGATAACAACCGGACGAAGGAGTCCCCCAACCGTCACGGTCGCCCGAACCGCCTCCCATACCCCAGAAAGCATTCTCCGGGAAGAACAGTATGCCGATCTCATCACAAGCCTGTGCAAATGAAGGGTCGTGCGGATAATGTGATCCGCGGATCGTATTGAAACCACAATCCTTCATCATCTGTATATCCCGACGGAAACCGGCATTTGTTACGGCATCTCCCCAGCCGGCATGATCCTGATGGACGTTTGCCCCCAACAGGTAAAAATGTTCGCCGTTAAGAAAGAACCCTTTGTCTGCTGTCCATTCGAACCAACGGATACCGAAAACGGTTTCTTTCCGGTCGGTCACTTTATTCCCCTGCTGAATCGTTGTCACCGCTTTATAAAGGTTCGGACTATCCGGATGCCAGAGAGCCGGGTCGGCGATACTTGCCGGATACTGAGTGTATATTCGGGAACTGCCGGCTTCAAGCGTTTCTTTTGTTTCTGCTTTTGAAACAATTTTACCCTTGGGTGAAACGATCTCTGTCCGGATCGTAAACTGTTGCGGACGGGCATGGTCATTTCTTATTTCTGTCTCTGCCCTAAAAGAGGCAGACGATTTCGACACTTCCGGTGTTGTGATGAACGTTCCGCACCAGGCGACATGCAAAGGATCCGTTATATGTAAATACACATCGCGGTAGATACCTCCGCTAAACTGGTGATCGCCGGCACGTGGTGCCACATCCGGCTTCCAGAGATTGTTGACACGGACCGCTAAGATATTTTTTCCGGGTTTCAGGAAAGGTGTCAGGTCATAGCAGAAACCGGTATATCCTCCGGTATGCTCTCCTACCCGCTGCCCGTTCAGGAAAACTTCGCTTTGAATAAATATGCCTTCAAATTCAACCGATACTTGTTTACCCTTCCATGCTGCCGGCATTTCAATCGTCTTCCGGTACCAGCCATACCCATTGTATACGCTCTTCCACATGAAGTAAGGAAGAGAAAATGAGTGAGGAAGATTCACTTGTTCCCAACTTTGATCGGAAAAGGAGGTTTGTTCTGCCCCTTCCACATCGCCTAAAGTAAAGAGCCAGCCGCGGTTCAAATTGATCTGTTGGCGCACAGGGGCAGCATTCAGATTCCAGCAGATCATAATCTGCAAGAAGAAAATAATCGTTACGAGAGTTTTTTTATTCATAAGTACTTTAATATTAATGGCGAAAAAAAACAGAACAGAAGGAGAATAGCATTTACCTGCTGTTCCCCTTCTATTTATACTAAGATCTAACGGATACTATTATTTACAGATTTTGGCAGCATACCCTCCGCCCGGAGCCATCTTAATCTTCAACTTACGATCAGCCGGGACAGGTATGATTTCTTTTTTGTAATCGCTGGCAGCACGGTCAGCATTGATACCGTCTTTAAACAGTTCCAGCTTGTAATCGCCGTCACCCAGAAAAGAAAGATCCAGCTCCAGCTCACGCGGTTCCCAGTTGGTGAGGGCACCGACGTACCAGTTGTCGCCATGTTTGCGAGCCATTGCTATATATTCGGACACTTTTGCATCGAGCACCTGGGTTTCTTCCCATACGGTGGGGATAGCTGCTATAAATTCCGTACATTCTTTTTCACGCATATAATTCGTCGGATTGTCGCACAGCATATTCAGAGGCGATTCGAAGATCACATAAGTAGCCAACTGGCGGCAACGTGTCCCCTGACTCATCGGTTCGGAATAAACCGGACGGTAGTTTTGGCGGATCGCATTACGCATAGCCCCTTGTGTATAATCTACCGGGCCGGCCACCATACGGATGAACGGGAAAGTCACATCGTAAGTAACCATATCGTATGATTCGGGCGACCACTTCAACTGTTCCAGGCCGTTCACACCCTCATAATTGATCACGTTCGGATACGTGCGCTGCAACCCTGTCGGTTTACAGATCCCGTGGAAGTCGACCAACATATTATAACGCGCACAAGTCTCCGCCGCACGATATAGGAAGTCTATTATTTCCTGATCGTCACGATCCATAAAGTCTACTTTGAAACCTTTCACCCCCATATCGGCATATCGTTTCACCACATTTTCCATATCGCGGTCGAAAGCATAATAACCGGCCCAGAGGATAATATCCACATTCTTCGATTTAGCATACGATACAATTTCTTCCAAATTGATTTCCGGGATCACCTGCAATAAATCAGCTTTCAGGTTTACAGCCCATCCCTCATCGAGGATCACATATTCGATGCCATGATCGGCAGCGAAATCGATATAATATTTATAAGTTTCGTTATTGATACCGGCACGGAAATCGACTCCGGAAATATTCCAGTCGTTCCACCAATCCCAGGCAACCTTACCCGGTTTGATCCAGGAGATATCCTTTACACGAGACGGGGCAGCCAGGCGATATACCATATCGCAATCGGCCAACTGCTTGTCATTGTCCGAAACAACGAACACACGCCAGGGGAAAGAACGGTTTCCTTTTGTCTTTGCTATATAATTCTCGCGTTCCTTTACCAGCATCTGCAACTGATTATGTCCGCCTTGCTGTTTCACCTTCGGATACGGAGCATGGACAGATTTCAGAGAAGGCTTGTCCGTCGTGTTATTCAGGAACATACCCGGATAACTTTCAAGGTCGGCCTCTGTGATACAAACTTTCTTTCCATTTCCCAAATCGACCAGGAACGGCAGGATCATCAGGCGCTTGTCGTTCAGCTTCGTGATCGGTTCGTTGTAATAAGGCTGTTCGAACGAATTGGAAAATTGCTCTTCAAACGTCGGCTTGGTGCTGTTCACATAAGCGGCGAAGGTCTTATGGTCGGTAGAGAAGTTGTAGGATGCCTCCTCATCTTTCACGATCATATCTCCTTTTTTCTTCGTCACGAAACGATACGCCATCCCGTCGTTATACAGGCGGAACACGATACTGTAATCGCCGCGGAAAGCGATCGTCATCTCATTATATATATCGCTTACTTCCGATTTCTTATAGAATGGTGAGGGGATCGACTTATCGACGGAACCTTTCGTCACTTTCGAAACTTTAGGACTGTTGCCCCCCAGCACCTCTCCGGTCTGTAAGGTCATGGATATAGCAGAAGGAGCCAACACCTCCGTCCCGTCATGGTTCAACGAGAACTCTACATTATCTCCAACTGTCACTACTGTTTGCAGTTTCCTGTCGGGCGACTGCAACTGATAACTTTTCTGCGCCAATAAAGGCATGCTTCCCAACAACAGGAAAGTAAGCAGTACTTGTACTTTCATGGTATCTATGTTTTTTATTTTTAACAGGGGCAAATATACGTGAATAAACGAAAATAAAATTTCTAAAATTGTACTATCTTTGTCAATATTGTGTCAAAAAGTATGGTATATAAATAGATCGACCTATGAAAAGACTGTTGAATATCTTTATTCTATGTATGGTATGCCTCTCTGCCGGGGCAGAATGGAAATGGCAGAATCCGATGGACGCTGGTTTTCCCGTGATCCAGAACCAGGGTTGGCCCGATGAGATCGGACAGACCTATGTACGCCTACCCGACCGGGCAAAGGCCGAAGTCAGGGAACCGGTTTGGAACCTCTCCCGCAACTCAGCCGGACTGGCTATTCATTTTTATTGCAACTCCCCCCAGATAACCGTACGTTACCAGGTAAGCGGTGGGTATGCTATGCCGCACATGCAATCGACCGGCGTATCGGGGCTCGACCTGTACAGCATCGACAGCGAGGGCAAGTGGAGTTTCTGTTTCGGTAACTACTCATTCGGAGATACAATCCGATACAGCTATACGAACCTGGGACAAGACAAGTTCCATAACCGCGGGTTTGAATACAGACTCTACTTACCTTTATATAATAGCATCAAGTGGATGGAGATCGGCACACCGGAAGGAACCGAACTGACTTTCATTCCCCAATCGCCGGAGAAGCCGGTTGTCCTTTACGGTACTTCCATCGCACAGGGCGCTTGCTCTTCACGTCCGGCTATGGCGTGGGCGAACATCCTGCAACGTGCCCTAGGCTATCCGTTGGTCAATCTGGGATTTTCCGGTAACGGGCAGTTGGAAAAAGGCGTATTGAATTACGTCATCGAACAGGATGCCCGCATCTATATCCTCGACTGCCTGCCTAACCTCACCCAAAAGACCGAGCAGGAAGTGACAGACCTGGTGATCGCCGCCGTAAAGCAGATCCGGGAAAAACGGAACGCCCCGATCCTCCTGGTAGAACATGCCGGTTACAGCAACGCCCCCAGCGATCAGCGACAATACGAATCGTACACCCGCCTGAACGCCGCCTCACGCAAAGGATACGAAGCCTTGTTGCAAGCAGGTGTCAAAGACCTGTATTACCTGACACATGAAGAATTGAACTATCCGCCCGATGCCTGGGTTGACTACGTACACCCTTCCGACCTCGGAGCCACCTACCAGGCGACAGCCGTTGAAAAGAAAGTACGCGACATCCTCCGGCTGCCGGTAGGAGACCGCCCGACGACCCAGCCTGTCACCCAACGTCGCGAACCGAACAATTACGAATGGCAAACCCGCCACCGCGACATATTGAAGCATATCGAGCAAAACCCGCCCAAAGCCGTCATCATCGGCAACTCGATCACTCATTTCTGGGGAGGAGAACCGGCAGGACCGAGAAGCAGCGGCGCGAAAAGCTGGAAGAAGATCATGGAACCGGCCGGATTCCAGAATCTGGGATACGGTTACGACCGTATAGAGAACGTACTTTGGCGCATCTACCACGGTGAGTTGGATGGATATGAAGCGGATAAAGTTGTCCTGATGATCGGAACGAACAATATGGGAATCAGCCCGGACAAAGATATTGTAGAAGGTCTGCGTTTCCTCATCACAGCTATCCGTAACCGCCAACCAAAAGCGACGGTCAAAGTGATCGGTATCCTTCCCCGCCGGGAACACGAGAATTGGGTGAAAAACATCAACCAGCAAATCCGCACAATGGCGAACGAGGAAAACTGCCTGTTCAGCGATGTCGGAACAACCTTGCTCCTGCCCACCGGCAAGATCGACGAATCGCTTTTCAACGACGGCCTGCATCCGAATGAAAAAGGGTATCAGTTAATAGCTAAAACAATAGCCGAGGATTAAAGCAACAGATATAAAGACAGTAAGTTATGACACAGCAAAATGCAATCAAAATCTTTGAAGAGAAGAAAGTACGCACCGTATGGGATAGCGAAACGGAAGAATGGTATTTTTCCATAGTGGATGTAATTGCCGTATTGACGGATAGTGATAACCCACGTCGTTATTGGAGCGACTTGAAACGTAAGTTATCAAAAGAAGGAAGTCAGTTGTACGCTAAAATCGTACAACTGAAAATGCCCTCTGGTGATGGCAAATACTACAAAACCGACGTAGCCACCACCGAGCAACTTTTCCGCCTGATCCAATCCTTCTTATCTCTTTAACGACTTACGCACCAGCCAGTAAGAGACTGACAACGTGCAAATCTCAGCGATCGGTATATCATACCAGATGGCGTCGATACCGAATACAGCGGGGAGGACAAGTATACCGATTCCTACGAATATGAGTCCTCTCAAAGCTGATATAATGATCGAAATCTTCGCATTTCCGATAGCCGTAAAATAGCTGGATGCCAGGATATTCAAACCACACAACAAAAAGGCAAAGCAATAGATCGAGACACCTCGCGACGCAATAGCAAAGGCCTCGCTGCTGTGATCGTTGAAAAACAATCCGATAATCTGTTCGCCGAACAATAACAATACCAGGAACAAACCAATCCCGATCGCAGAATTAACCCGCACGGCAAGTCCCAGGATCGACTTGATACGTTCCTGCTTCTTCGCCCCGTGGTTATATCCTATAATAGGTATGATACCATCCGATACCCCCAGGAATATGGTGGTTCCGATAAACAGGATATAATTGATTGCCGTAAACGCCGCCACCCCACTTTCACCCAGATACTTCATCATCGTGATATTGAAGAGGAAAACGGTAATTGCCACCGACAGTTCAGACATACCCTCCGACGACCCGTTATAGAAAGCATTCCATACCAGCCGCCAATTGTAGCGTCCACGTTGGACGGCAACGACTTCGTGACGCGAAAACAACCGGGGCACATTCAGGCAAGCACCGATCGTAAAGGCAATACCGGTCGCCAGTCCGGCTCCCATCACGCCCCAACCCAATACGGCAACGAACACGAGGTCGAGAATAATATTCAGGATCACGGTCGTCCCCATGACCGAAGTCGCATACAAGGGATGCCCCATCGCCTTAATGATATAGTCGCCGAAGAACATCGTACACAAAAACGGGAAGAAAGGGACCAATGCCCGGATATATCCTACGGCATCCCCCTGCAACACGGCATTCGCCCCCAGGAAAGAAGCGATCTCCCCTGCAAATAAATAGATCAACAGGCTCACCGCCAAAGACATGGCAATCAGGAACAGAAATACCGAACGCAACGCGTTGTTCGCTTCCTGCTTATCACCTTTTCCCAGACTGATACTGACAATCGTCTGTCCCCCGATGCCCATCACGATGGCAAACGCCGAGATCAAACTATAACACGGTAAGATCAGATTCACACTAGCCAGCGCATTAGCGCCCACAAACCGTCCGAGCACAATCCCGTCAATTACGGACTGGATACCCAGAAATAATAGTCCCGCCACGCCGGGAAGTGCATACTTTGTAAATAACCGGGGAATCTCACCTGTCAACAATAACCTCTCTCTTTCCTGGCGGAAGAGAGCTTTTTCCTTACTCATAAAACAACTTGCTTTTGGTTCCGGCTGCAAAGGTAAGGAGGTCTTTTCAGAGAAAAATTACCATAAGATAATTTCGGTCTGCTCTTTTTATTTAGAAGAGGAACGGATACGGCTCAACGATTGCGGCGTGATCTGCAGGTAGGAAGCGATATGTTTCAACGGTACTCTCTGGAACAAGTCCGGACGCGAATGCATCAGACTCTCGTATTGTTCGCGGGCATCACTCCAACTGTCGTTGATAAAATAGTTCTCATATTCCCGCAGGTAATAGTCGAGCAGCTTCAATCCCCAGATAGCGATATCGTGCGACTGTTCGAAAAGTTTGTCCAGTTTCGTGGCAGGGATGCGGAACAGGACGGTATCCTCCACCATCTCCACGTTATAGACCGAGATGTCGCGGTAAACGAAATTGATCATTTCGCCGTCGCTGGCAAACCATAAGGTGATATCTTTCGTATCCAGTTCGACATATGCCCGGACCAATCCCTCTTTGACGAACCAGACAAACGGGTCGCGGTCGCCTTCCCTCGTCGAAAGTTCTCCTTTCGAGAAAGCCACCTCCTCCATCTCGTCGACCAGCAACCGGATCGCTTCGTCGGACATGGGATAAACCGCCCGCTGTTGTTCTATGAATTTATCCATGCTGTTTTTGTAACAAGTCCAATAACAGGGTCAACGCAGCATCCGCCGCGGCCTGTATATTTTCCGCCCTGACCGTTCCGAAATGAAAACAATGTGAGACGATTTCACCTTTCAGGGCTGCGGCGATCCAAACCGTGCCGACCGGTTTTTCCGGGGTTCCTCCGCCGGGTCCTGCTACACCGGAAGTCGCTACCGCACAGTCGCATCCGAGGGTACGGATCGCTCCCTGCGCCATCTGTTCCACCACTTCGCGGCTGACGGCCCCATGCTGGCGAAGACTTTCTTCCGAAACACCCAATACATGCTGTTTCACTTCGTTGCTGTAAGAGACAACTCCCCCGACAAAATAATCGGAACTACCTGCCACCAGCGTGATCATATTGGCTATCCGGCCACCCGTGCAGCTTTCCGCCGTCCCCATCGTCAGTTTCCGTGAACGTAAGACGTCGCCTACCCGTTCACCTAAGACTTTATTCTCTGCCATAATTCGATATTATCTTCTGAAAAATAGGATGCATCCTTTTCCAAAATAGCATGCACCCTTTTTGTAAATAGCATGCACCCTTTTAAAAAAGAGGATGCATGCTTTTTTCTATACCGTAATTACACCTGATAATCAGATAACTACCCGTGAGAACGGAACAGCGTCCATCGGACAAAAATCCTTATCGAGGAATTTATAATAACCAGTGATGGCAACCATCGCCGCGTTGTCTGTAGTAAACGCGAACTTCGGGATATGCACTTTCCAGCCATACCGCTTCGCATGGTCGAGGAAGGCATCGCGCAAACCGGAGTTTGCCGAAACACCTCCGGCCACCGCCACCTCTTTTATATTCAGGTCTTTCGCTGCCTTGCGCAACTTATCCATCAGGATATCGATCACGGTCGACTGAAGGGAGGCACAAAGGTCACGTTTATTATTTTCGATGAAGTCCGGATCTTCCTGTAGTTTATCCCTCAAGGTGTAGAGGAAAGAAGTCTTTAGTCCGCTAAAGCTATAATCGTATCCCGGAATATGCGGTTTGCTGAAAGTAAAGGCTTTCGGATTTCCTTCGTTGGCCAACCGGTTCACCACCGGACCACCCGGATAACCCAATCCCATCACCTTCGCACATTTATCGAAGGCTTCGCCCGCTGCGTCGTCTATGGTCTGTCCTATCACCTCCATGTCGTTATAAGCATTTACTTTGATGATCTGCGAGTTACCGCCCGACACCAGCAAACACAGGAACGGGAACGAGGGAGCATGATCGTCTTCCGGCGTTTCCTTGATAAAGTGAGCCAGTACATGCGCCTGCAAATGGTTGATCTCGATCATCGGGATGTCCAAAGAAGCCGCAAACCCTTTGGCAAAGGAGGTTCCGACCAGCAGGGATCCCATCAACCCCGGCCCGCGTGTGAAGGCAACGGCGCTCAGTTCCGACTTATCGATGCCTGCACGCTTGATAGCCTCTGCCACCACCGGGATGATATTCTGCTGGTGGGCACGCGAAGCCAGCTCGGGAACCACGCCACCATATGCTTCGTGAACCGCCTGACTGGCTATCACATTCGACAGCATCACGCCGTCGCGTATTACGGAAGAGGAAGTATCATCACAGGATGATTCTATCCCCAATATTGTTACACTCATACTCTTCTCTCGTTTTTTTGTGCAAATTTAATGAATTCTATCGCGATATTGTTGTAGATTTGCGTTTAAAATATAGTAAAGATATCAGAGGACTCAAATACATAATCATTACCCTACTTGTTTTGTTCTGGATATTCTATGCGATGCCCTTTATCTTGTTGAAGATACCCTACATCCAACATCAGGTTTCCGACATTGCATCGACCGAATTATCCGGCCATCTCGGTGTGCCCGTAAAGATAGGAAATGTGAATATCGAATGGTTCAACCGTTTGGTCCTCGACAACTTATACCTCGAAGATCAGGAAGGTCAGACATTATTCGAAGCCAATCATGTGGCGGCGGGCTTTGAAGTTCTTCCGCTATTTAAAGGAAAATTCGTTTTCACTACCGTGCGGCTATTCGGTTTTTCCGTCAATCTCAAAAAGAAGACACCCGAAAGTCCGCTCAATCTCCAGTTCGTGCTGGATGCTTTTGCCAGCAGGGACACGATCAAGAAGAATCCGAATATCGACCTGCGTTTCAACTCGATCCTGATCCGCCGGGGAAACTTCCGGTACGACGTGCAAAGCGAGGCCGAAACGCCAGGAAAATTCAACGCCAGGCATGTGGCTATCAAAAACCTGAGTGCGAAGATTTCCATGAAGGCCTTCAACAAGGACAGCCTGAACGCCAACATCAAAAAGATGAGCTTCGACGAGGCTTCCGGCCTTACGCTGAATAAACTCTCGATGAACGTTATCAGCAACCGCGACAGTGCTTTCATCAACAATTTCGAAATAAAACTACCGGAAACGGATTTGAAAATCAGCCGGGCAAAGATCGACATGCAGGAGGTGAAGAACGCTTCCGAGCTGCTGAACCATGCCCCGTTGGAATTGAATATTTCCCCGTCGCAAATCTGTCTGAAAGACCTCTCTCCTTTCGTCCCGGCTTTCAGCAACTTCACCGAGACCATCGAATTATCGGCAGAAGCGTCCGGTTCCGTCAACAATATCAACCTGCAACGGCTGACAATCCGTTACAGCGACAAGATGCTGTTTATCGGAAAAATGGACCTGAAAGGGATCAGCCATCCGGAAGATGCCTATATCTTCGGACAGGTAAACAAGATGTATATCACGACCGACGGACTGGCGGGCCTGGTAAACAATTTCAACAAGAAGCCGGTCGTGCTGCCCGATCCTGTCGTCAGGTTGGGTACGATCAATTTTACCGGAGAGATATCCGGCTTCTTCGATAACCTGGTGGCGTTCGGAAAGTTCTCTTCGGCGATCGGTTCGGTGCAGACCGACATGATATTCGGTACAGACAAAGAAAACAATGTTGCGGCATACCTGAAAGGACATATTTCTACCTCCGGCCTGCATCTGAACGAGCTGTTCAACGATGGCAACCCTTACGGGAACACCCGCCTGAGCATCTCACTGGATGCCAAACGCTACAACAACAGCAGTTTCTTCGGAAATATTAAAGCGAACATCAACGAGTTCGAGTTCAAAAAATACAAGTACGAGGATATCCAGCTGTCCGGAAATTTCAAAAAGAACAGCTTCGACGGCATGGTACAGGTGAACGACCCGAACGGGAAGTTGCATGCCCAGGGTATGTTCCGCCACGAGGGGAAGAACTCTATGTTCAACTTCACCGCCAATCTGGAACATTTTCGTCCCGACAGCCTCAACCTGATCGACAAATATGAATCGCCGGATATCTCGCTATCCCTGAATGCCGATTTTACGGGGAATAATATCGATAACCTGGAAGGTAATATCACGATAGACAGCCTTTCGTTCCTGACGGCTCCAAGCAGCTTCTTCCTGAAAAAATTCCAGGTAACGGCATCCGGACATTCATTGGACCGCCATCTGACTATCTCGTCCGATATCCTGAACGGAGAGGTTACCGGTGCATACTCCTTTACCACGATCGTACCGAGTTTTATGAACACTTTCAAAGGATATATCCCGGCACTGATCAATGCGACGCAGAAGAAAAAAGAAGTAGAAGAAAACAATTTCTCGCTGTTGCTGACAGTAGAGAATACGGAAAAGATATCCGAAACACTCAAACTGCCGGTGACGATGGTCAACCAGGCACGCATCACCGGACACTACAATAACTTGTATAATAAATTCCGCATCGAGGCTTTCCTCCCTAAATTCAAACTGGGAAACTCCCTGTTCGAATCCGGTTACCTGACTTGCGACAACCCGCAGGATAATATCAACCTGCAACTGAGGGCAACCAACTACAACCTGAAAGGACTTCGTAACTACCTCGACCTGAAAGCGGATGCCCGCGACAACCGGATCAATACGCTGATCGGCTGGGCGAACAATAAGGAAAAGGTGTTCCGTGCCGAGCTGTCGGCGTCTGCCCTCTTCACTGAAAAAGAACAGGAAAAGAGGCCTTCTACCCTGCGAACCGATATTTCCGTCAAGGAGAGCCAACTGGTGCTGAACGATTCTTTGTGGACCATCCATCCCTCGAATATTGTAATTTCCGACGGGCAGATAGGTATCCGTAAATTCCTGGTAGGCAATGAGAAACAATCGTTGCTGCTGGACGGAAACATCTCCAAAAATCCGTCGGATACGCTTTTGATGGACCTGAAACAGGTCGAGCTCAAATACATTTTCGATATACTGAATATCCCGGTATTGCAGTTTGCCGGGAAAGCGACAGGTACATTTAATATAAGCGACCTGTACGGCAGTCGTATGCTGAACACCGATCTGGAGATAAAAGACTTCTCATTCAACCAGACACCGCTGGGCAGGCTGAACCTTTTCAGCGAATGGGACGATGAGCAAAAGGGTATCCTGATGCTCGGCAGTATCTATAAGAACGATACGACATGGACCGACGTAAGCGGTTACATCTTCCCGGTAGGACAGAATGCCGGGTTGTCCTTATTCTTCGGAGCCAACGATATCAATCTGGAATTCCTCCACCCCTTTGTGGAAAAGGTGGCTAAGAATATGAAAGGACGGGGTTTCGGAAACGTCCACCTGCACGGTCCGTTCAAGTCGCTGACCGTCGAGGGAGATGCGTATGTGCTGGACGGCGGCCTGGGTATCGAATATACGAATACATATTATACCTTCTCCGACTCCATACATCTGGATGCCGGTTCCATCAATATGCGGAACCTGACCGTCCATGACGAGTTCGGTAATCCGGGTATCATCAACATGAGTGTCTATCACAATCACTTCAAAGATGTCAGTTTCGACGTAAATGTCAAGACAAACAATATGTTGGTGTTTAATGCGACACGCAGGCAGAACCCATTGATCTACGGAACTGTCTTCGGTAGCGGATCGGCGTCGATCAAAGGAAATGACAAGCTGATCAACTTTGACATCAATATGCGGAGCGATCCTAAGACGGCTATCACATTCGACTTTATAAACAATACGACGGCTGCCGACTACGACTTTATCACGTTCGTCGATAAGAAACAGTTGAACGAATCCATCGCAAACGGAACAATCTCGCCCGACTCCCTGAAAATGGCTGCCGCCAACGAAGAAGAAGGTGCCGAAATGCGCATGAACTTCCTGCTCGACATCACACCCGATGCCCGGATCGAGCTGATCATGGACCCGGTTGCCGGAGATAAGATAACCGGCAACTGTAGCGGAAGCATGCAGATAGAATACGGGACAAAAACGGATTTACGCATGTACGGAAACATGGGAATTGTCAGCGGCAACTACAATTTCAGCTTGCAACAGATCATCCATAAGGACTTTAAGATACGCGAAGGCAGCTCCATCGACTTCCGGGGTGACCCGTTCAATGCCACGATGCAAATAAATGCCATTTATAATGTAACTGCCAACCTGCGCGACCTGGATGAAAACCTGGCACTGGAAAGTCCGCGAACCAACATACCCGTCAACTGCGTGCTTAACCTCGACGGCATGTTACGCAGCCCTGCTATCTCGTTCGACCTGGAACTTCCCGGTTCAAACGAAGAAATAGAACGTCAGATGAAAGCGTTGGTCGATACGGAAGACATGATGACACGCCAGATTATCTACCTCCTAGTGCTGAACAAATTCTACACCCCCGAATACAGCCAGAACGCCTACCGTTCGAGCGAATTCAGCGCCGTAGCTTCTTCCGCCATCTCCTCCCAACTGTCGAGCATACTCAACAGCTTGACGGATAAGGTGCAGATCGGTACGAACATCCGCACCAGCGATGACGGCATACAGGATACGGAAGTGGAAATGTTGCTATCCAGCCAATTACTCGACAACCGCCTGTTATTCAACGGAAGTTTTGGATACAGGAATAATACGTACCAGGGGAAGAACGACTTCGTCGGTGAATTCGACCTGGAATATAAGCTGACCCCAAGCGGAGAGATCCGCCTGAAGGCTTACAATCATGCCAATGATATGTATAAGTATCTGAACCGGGCCTTAACGACCCAGGGGGTAGGTGTCATGTTCAGGAAAGACTTCAGTAACATTTCCGAGTTCTTCCGCCGACGGAAAAGACTGCTGCCGATCGTGCCGCTTGCTCCGGCTGATACCATCTCGCCGGCAAAGACGGATACTACGGCTGTAACAATTCCTTTACCGCCTGCTGATAAGTAGATAACTGGTTGCTTTTAAGTATTTTCTTCCGCAAACGTTTTTCTGCGTCCGGCAAGAGGTAATCCCAAAGAGTTTTCATTTTGGCAAGCACCTGGTGCTCTCCGCCTTCAAGTATGGCGCTGTATTTCTCAAATAAAAGTGTATGGAAACGGAACAGTCCGGCTTTCTTTTCCGTGTCCGGCAGCTCCTTTCCTGCCATATATTCCTTTGCCAGCCAGGGGGAAGACAATAAGCCGCGTCCCAACATCACCCCGCTCAACCGGGGATACAAGCGAATGATCCGGTCGATATCGGCCGGATAGTTCAGATCGCCGTTATAGAAAAGCGGATGTGCACATGCTTCGTAGAAACGGGTAAAGCTGTCCATATCCACATGCCCTTTGTACTGTTGCCGCCCTATCCGGGGATGCAAAGTCACATGTGTAAGCGGCAACGAATCGATAAAGGGAAGCAAAGCAAAGACTTCGTCCGGTGAATCCCATCCTAACCGGAGCTTGACAGAGAAATTCATTTCCGGAAATTCACGGGCTGTCTGCAACAGGGCGGCAGCATCTCCCGTATGAGGCAGGATACCTGCTCCCCGGTGAAGACGTGCCTGCATCGGGAAAGGGCACCCCATATTGATATCTGCCTGCCGGTATCCTTGTCCGAGAAATAAAGTTACCAGATGCCGGAATTCCTCAGGCGTGGCCGCTATCAACTGGGGAACGACCGGAGTAGCCACATTCCTGCCGGACGTTATATCCCGGAGATCCTTGTTCCGGAAACCGTCTTTCTCCACCCGCACAAAAGGGGTATAGTAGGCTTCGACTCCTCCGAATACCTGTGCATGCACTTCCCGGTACACGGCATCCGTATAGCCTTGCAAAGGGGCAAAATGTATCTTGTACTCCATCAGGGGAACAGTTCTGAAAATAATGAATGAAGCTGTGTTTTAGCTTGTTCGAAATCCTGCTTTTCCCCTAATTCTTTCTCCAGCGAGGTCACACCTTTATCCGTAAACCCACAAGGGTTAATCAGGGAAAAATAACTCAGGTCGGTATTGATATTCAGAGCAAAACCATGCATAGCAACGAACCGGCTGCTCTTTACTCCGATCGCACAGATCTTGCGGGCACGTCCTTTTACATCCGGATCGATCCATACGCCGGTAGCACCGTCGAGACGTTCTCCGCGTATCCCGTAAAGGGCGAGGAAACGAATAATGACCTCTTCCAGCCGATGGATATACAGTTTGAGTCCCAACTGCCAATATTCCAGGTCGAAGACCGGGTAACCGGTTATCTGCCCGGGGCCGTGATAAGTAATATCCCCTCCCCGGTTGATATGGTAGAAAGAGACGCCACGCTGCTGCAACAGTTGTTCCGGTATCAGGAGATTGGCATCTTTCCCACTCTTTCCGATCGTCAGCACGGGTTGATGTTCGCAGAAGAACAACTTATTTTCTTCGCTGCCTCCCTCCTTCTTTGCCTGAAGCAAGGTTTCAAAAGCATCTGTCTGAACCTTTAGCGCATCTGCATAATCAATGCGTCCGAGGTCGTGAAAAGTGAAGCTCTCCATTTCTTTCTTTTTTTTATTTTTCCGTTCGTATTATCGATCTCACCGGCTCCGTAACCCATCTGTATCTTCAACAACTTACCCATCAGGGAAAGGATTTGTCCCTGTCGTTTCAACATATAGGGAGAAGGTTTACCGGAATTAAATTTCCTGGGATTCGGCAAAGATGCAGCGATCAACGCAGCCTCCTCGCGATTTAACCGGGAAGCCTGCTTCTTAAAATGGGCCTTGGCTACCGCTTCTGCTCCATAAATACCGTCGCCCATCTCGATGGAGTTCAGATAGACCTCCATGATCCTTTCTTTCCCCCATATCCACTCGATCAAGAGGGTGAAGTAGGCTTCGATCCCTTTCCTTATATAGCTTTTGGTAGGAAGAAGGAATACATTCTTGGCTGTCTGCTGGGAGATGGTGCTGGCGCCGCGTACGCGCTTTCCCTTTTCCGCTTCATCGCGTGCTTTCTGTATCTGTTCAATATCAAAACCGTTATGATCGAGAAACAAATTATCCTCCGAAGCGACAACCGCCTGTACCAACGGTTGTGCTATCTGCGACAACGGAACCCATTTATGTTCCAGCTTGAAGGGTTTCCCCCCCTTGTACTGATCATACAACCGCGTCAGCATCAACGGCGTATAATAAACAGGGATGAACTTATACGCCACCACCGCCAGGATGCTGGATATAAAAAGAAACAGAAAGATATTCCTGCATCCGATCAGAATCCGTTTTATAATAGGCATATTCAATATCGTTTACTGTCGGCAAATGTACGAAATGTTACTTTCCTCCAAAAAGAAAAGTAACCAAAAATTCAGGCTGTATTTGCCTTGAACTTCCGGTTACTTCCTAACCAATCTAGTATATGGGAATTATCTTTTCCAGTATTGTTCCATCTGTTCCAACGTCTTTCCTTTGGTTTCGGGGACGAATTTCCAGATAAAGGCGGCAGCCAGGATACCCATCAGACCGTATATCCAGTAGGCCATACCATGATTAAATGTTTCAGTCAGGTACTGATTCTTATCGAGCATCGGGAAAGTCCATGATACCAGGAAGTTGGCAATCCACTGTGCCGCAACGGCAATACTCATCACCGTAGAACGGATAGAGTTCGGGAATATTTCAGCCAGCAATACCCAGCAAACCGGTCCCCATGACATGGCAAAACCAGCCGTATAAACCAACATGCAAACCAGCGAACCGACGCCGACGGAATGGGTATAGAAAGTCGTACCCAGTATAGTCATCGAAACAGCCATAACCAAAGCTCCGATGATCATCAACGGACGGCGGCCAAACTTATCGACCGTAAAGATAGCCAGTACGGTAAACGACAGGTTCACGGCACCTACCACGATCTGCTGCAACAAAGCGGCATCGGTAGCGGCCCCCATCGTCTTGAAAATCTCCGGTGCATAATATAATACTACGTTAATACCGACAAACTGCTGGAATGCTGACAACAACACACCCACCAGAATGATCAGAACGCCAAACGAACGGATCGGGAGTATCAAAGAGACAAAGAAGCTGCCGATCAAAGCGATCTCCAACGCACTCGTACTGCCAGCCAGTTCCAATCCTCCGTATGAAATCAGGAACAGAACCAACCAGGTCCCCATAAACTGGAAGTAAGGACGCATAGATGGTGCTTTTTCCTTGAAACTTTCTTTAATATCTACCAATTCTTTCGATGCTTCTTCCTTATCCATCAAACGACTGAGAATAGAGAAGGCTTTCTCTGTTTTACCACGCATGACCAGATAACGGGGAGTTTCCGGTACGAACATCAGGAAAACAAGGAATAAGACTGCCGGGATGGTCTCAGAGGCAAACATCCAACGCCAGCCGGTGGCATGCAGCCACGCCGCATCTCCTTGTAAAGCAATGGTATAGTTCACGAAATAAACCACCAGCATACCGAAGATGATAGCAAACTGGTTCCAGGAAACCAGATTACCACGGCGGTCGGCAGGCGCCACTTCAGCAATATACATAGGAGAAACCATAGAAGCCAGTCCGACCCCTATTCCTCCTACTATTCTATAGGCAACGAACAAATACATATAAGTATGATCTCCGCTTCCGGGTAGTCCCAAGCCGAATTCCGGCCATGCGGAACCGATCGCGGAGAGCAGGAAAAGGATAGCCGCAACGACCAACGTCGGCTTACGACCATACCGCTGGCTCACCCATCCGGCAAAAGAAGCTCCGAGGATGCAACCGATCAGCGCACTGCTGACCACAAATCCTTCCAGCGAATTAGCCTGATCGAGAGGTAATCCGTAAGGTTCGATAAAAAATTTCCGTAGTGATTCTACTGTTCCGGAGATAACAGCCGTATCATATCCGAATAGTAACCCTCCAAGGGTAGCAACGAGGGTAAGGCCAAAAATATAACTATTGTTGTTTTTCATATCTATCAGACTAAGAAACAAAAAGTAACTTCTCCACTCCGGAGAAAGGTACGGAGGTGTGCTATCATTTGGAAACACGTAATTATCACACGCCTCCTGCCTTTCTCCAAGAGAAGAGAAAGTTACTCTTTGTAACTAATTTTATATATATAAATTGAGAATCATTTCATATAATTCCTGCTTGCCACTGATCTGCTTCGGTTCGCCGTCACGAAGAGCGATCGTACGCAAGTCTTCCAAAGTCAGCTTGCCGTCTTCGAATGCTTTACCTTCGCCGTTGTCGAAGCTGGCATAACGCTCAGTACGCATTTTCTTGTAATCGGAGTTTTCAAGGATGGCAGCAGCCGTTATCAAAGCACGGGCAAAAGCATCCATACCACCGATATGAGCCAGGAAGATATCGTCCAGATCGGTCGAGTTACGACGGGTCTTCGCGTCGAAGTTCGTTCCTCCGGTAGTCAGACCGCCACCCTGAAGGATAACCAGCCATGCCTGGGTCAGCTCGTAGATATCCATCGGGAACTGGTCGGTATCCCAACCGTTCTGATAATCACCACGGTTAGCATCGATACTGCATAACATACCAGCGTCGACAGCAGCCTGCAGTTCATGTTCGAATGTATGTCCCGCCAATGTAGCATGGTTCACTTCGATGTTCAGGGCGAAGTCTTTATCCAGACCATAATGACGCAGGAAGCCGATCACCGTTTCAGAATCCACATCATACTGGTGCTTGGTCGGTTCCATCGGTTTCGGTTCGATCAGGAAAGTTCCTTTGAAACCATTCTTACGACCATAGTCACGTGCCATGGTAAGCATCATGGCCAGATGATCTTTTTCACGTTTCATATCGGTGTTCAGTAGGCTCATATAACCTTCGCGACCACCCCAGAATACATAATTCTCACCGCCCAGAGCGATACAAGCGTCGATAGCGTTCTTGATCTGCGTTCCGGCACAAGCGACAGCCGGAAAATACGGATTGGTAGCTGCACCGTTCATATAACGTTTGTTACCGAATACGTTGGCTGTCGACCATAACAGTTTCTTGCCTGTTGCCTGCTGCAAACCTTTGGCATGTTCAACCATTGTCTGCAGGTCTTTTTCAAACTCAACCATTGTAGGAGCCTCGTCTACAACATCCACATCGTGGAAGCAATAGTAAGGAATGCTACATTTGGTCATAAATTCGAAAGCGGCATCCATTTTATATTTTGCACGGCTGATACGGTCAGCCTCCGTGTTCCAGGGGAATGTTTTTGTTCCGCCGCCAAACTGGTCACCACCTTCGGCACAAAGTGTATGCCAATAAGCCATAGCAAAACGGAGATGGTCTTTCAATGTCTTACCCATTACCACCTTATTTTCATCATAATAATGAAATGCCATCGGATTCTTAGAATCGCTTCCTTCAAACTGAATCTTTCCTATTCCGGGAAAGAATTCTTTTTCACCTTTATAAAAGTCCATGAAATTAATTGTTTTAATGATTTATACTTTATCAGTTGATAGTTGACAAGTGACAGTTGACAGTTATTTCGGCTTTTAGCCGATTAGTTCACCGAACGCGAAGCCTATCTGTCATCTGTCACTTGTCATCTGTCAACTGTTCTAATCGTTCTTTCCAGATACTGTATGCAGCGCAGTATTTGTCCGCTTTCAATCCGTCAGGCTCGATCACATCGATCTTCTTCAGAGAGGCGAATGCTTCTTCCGCCGACTGATAGATTCCGGCACCGATACCGGCTCCCTTAGCAGCACCGACAGCTCCGTTCGTATCGAACAGCTCGATTACCGTTCCTGTCACACCCGACAAGGTATCACGGAAGACCGGACTCAGGAACATATTGGCATTACCGGCACGGATCACATCGATGTCGATGCCCATTTCGTTCATAATATCCATACCGTATTTGAAAGAGAACACGATTCCTTCCTGGGCGGCACGAGCGATATGCGCTTTACTATGAATATTAAAATTCAGTCCATGTATAGAGCAGTCGATCTGTTTATTCTGTAGCATGCGTTCGGCACCGTTACCAAACGGCAGGATAGACAATCCTTCCGAGCCGACAGGGATATCGGCAGCCAGATCATTCAGTTCAGGATAGCTGATGCCTTCCGGCGCTACGTTTTTCTTCACCCATGAGTTCAGGATGCCGACGCCGTTGATACACAGTAATACGCCTAAACGGGTCTGTTCGGATGAATGGTTCACATGAGCAAAAGTATTCACTCTCGATAATGTGTCGAAGTTTACTTTTCCATTCACGCCATACACCACCCCGGAGGTTCCTCCTGTTGCTGCGATCTCTCCCGGATTCAGTACGTTAAGCGATAAGGCATTATTGGGTTGGTCACCCGCACGGTAGGTAACAGGAGTACCTTTCTTCAAGCCCAGTTCCGTTGCAACAGAGCCCAGCAGTTCGCCCTGTAAGCCGAATGTCGGCCGGATCGCCGGTATCAGATCGTTGCTGAATCCGAAAAAGTTCATCAAGTCCTCAGATACCGTCTCGTTCTTGAAGTCCCAGAAGATGCCTTCCGACAAACCGGAAACCGTAGTAACGATATCTCCCGTCATACGCATGGCGATAAAGTCACCCGGCAACATAAACTTATGGACGGAACGGAACAGTTCGGGTTCAAATTCTTTTACCCAGGCCAGTTTGGCTGCGGTAAAGTTTCCCGGAGAGTTCAGCAGATGGGACAAACACTTCTTCTCCCCTATATTCTTGAATGCCCGGTCGCCATAAGGAACAGCACGACTGTCGCACCATATAATGGACGGACGCAATACTTCCATCTTCTTATCTACCAGTACAAGTCCGTGCATCTGATAAGAGATACCGATCGCTTTGATATCCGTTCCCTGGATACCGGCTTTAGCAATGGCTCCTTTTATAGCCTCTTTCAGATATTTCCACCAGTCATCCGGTTCCTGTTCTGCCCAACCGGGTTTCACAGCCTTAATAGGAGCTTCTTCCTTCGGATAGAAATCGGCACCGACCGTCAGTCCCGAATTGGCATCTACTATGGATGCCTTGACAGAAGAACTACCTATGTCACAACCTAATAAATACATATTCTTACGTGATTAATTCTTATTAAATTTTGAATGCATCTTATTATATTTCACTTTATCGAAACGATAATAGCGGGCGGCACGATGGGCAACTCCTGTTTCAACCTCGTCGGTCGGCACTATATATTCCAGCGAACTCATTTTCTTATGGAAGTTACGAACGTCCATTTCCTTATTATATATGATCTCATAAGTACGCCTCAACTGGTAAGCCGTAAACTTCAACGGCAAGTAATCGAAAATGATAGACGGTTCTTTCTCCACCCATTCCCGTATTTCTTCCACGGCAGCTTCGATGATCTCCCTGTGGTCGAAAGGCAAAGCCGGAAGGGAATCGACAGGGAACCAGGCAAGCGAGTTATATTTATTGGTCGGATTCGATTTCCGTCCGATCTTGCTTAACGCCAGGTAAGCTACAGTAACGATCCGTTCGATCTTCAGCTTCATGGCATTTTCCAGCCACTGCATATCGTCTGCATTTTTGGTACGTGACGGAGACCCGAAGCTACGGAACTGTTTCAAAGGAACGCGTTTCAAACCGGTGGCTTCATTAAATACCCGGTAAGCAGCCGTATCCAGATCTTCATTCTCGTAAATAAGACTACCGGGTAATTTGTAATGTTTCTCATCACTATTATCTATCTTCCGTTCCACCAGCAGTACGCAAAGTTTGTCTTCATTAACTCCCAATAGCACGCAATCGACAGATACGTGCGAATAAAGCATTTTCTTGTTTTCCATATGTGTTTCCATGATATTACGTTAATCAGTTGCAAATATAATCATTTATCCAATATACAAAATACACAAAACTATTTTTTCAATATTTATAACAGCTTATTTATCTGCCATTTTACTATCTTACCTCATACAATAACATTTATCCCCCATAATGTAAACAAAACAATATTATGGTAAAACGTTGATATTTTTCTTTTTAACATGCTTTATCAAAACTTTCTAAACTATTCCCACCCCGGAATACTTTTATTAATACATTTGCTACAGATTTTACTTGATCATGGACATAAAACATATACAGTTCACATGCCGGATGTATTGGGCCAACGCAAAAGGGCTGCTGAATATAGCGGCAGAAGGTATCATACTCCTGGCATCCATCGCCTCCCTGTTTGTTCTGGTTTATCAGTTCGGGTTTCAGCAGACCAACGAAACTATACATCATTTATACCTGAGCCGTATCTATATTTTACTGGGGTTCTTTATCGGGATCACACTGCGGTATATAGTCCGGTTCAATGAGATTATACAGGAGAAGCTGCTGTATCTGGATATCGGGATCTATTTTCTCCTGTTTGCCGTTCTATCGGCAAAGGTCTTTTTCAGGGACGTCATCGAGCGGTCATTGCCTTATCTCGACTTCCTTTCGAAACCGTTGTTCGTATATACTTTGATGTTGCTGCTGAGTGTTATCCATCTATCGAGACAGACATTTACACTAATGCAGACCCGTATCAAACCGTCGCTACTGTTCCTGCTCAGTTTTATTTTCGTAATCCTGATCGGCGCAGGATTATTGATGTTGCCGAATGCCACTACCCGGCCGATCCATTTTGTGGATGCCCTGTTTACAGCTACAACTTCGGTTTGCGTAACAGGACTTACGACGGTGGATGTAGCAACCACTTTCACTCATATCGGGCATGTAATCATTATGATCCTGATACAGATCGGAGGGATCGGCGTGATGACTTTCACCAGTTTCTTTGCGCTGTCTTTTATGGGGCATTCTTCTTTTACCAGCAAACTGATGCTGAAAGATATGTTGAATGAAGAGCGTACCGGAGGACTGTTCCGGGTGATCCTGAATATCCTGTTTGTTACTTTCTTCATCGAAGGGATCGGGGCTTATTTCATTTATATGGATATAAGAGGTACGTTACCGGGTGCCACGGTACAGGATGATATATTCTTTGCCATTTTTCATGCAATATCGGCTTTTTGTAATGCCGGGATCTCTACGTTAAGCGGTAATATGTGCGATCCGTTAGTTGTACATAATTACAATCTGCATGTCTGGATTTCCCTGCTGATCATCTTCGGCGGACTGGGTTTCCCGATCGTATTCAACTATCTGAAACTGTTAAGGCATTTTATCGTAAATACGTTCATGGTCGCTACCAGGCTGCAAAAACGGTATATCCATACTCCCCGCATTATCAATATCCATACTTATATCGTAGTGATAAGTACACTGGCGTTGATCATCGGCGGAATGATCCTCTATTTTATTTTTGAAACGGACAATACGCTGGCAGGGCTTCCGCTCAAAGGGAAACTGGCGGATTCTTTACTGGGAGCAGTCACCCCGCGAACAGCCGGATTTACGGTAGCCGATATGGGAACACTTCGTCCGGTAACCTTGATGCTTACGCTTATTCTGATGGTTATCGGTGCTGCACCGATGTCTACCGGGGGTGGGTTGAAGGTAACGACGGTTTTCGTGGCGATCGTCACGGCATTGAACGTTGCCCGTGAAAAAGAAAAGGTGGAAGTACGTAAACGGGAAATATCTCCCGCAACAATCCGCCGGGCGTTTGCGACCATTGTCCTTTATTTCATTTTTGCCTCGGTTGCAGTCTGGATGCTGTCTTACACAGAAGAAGGGACGCCGATCTTTACGCTTACCTTCGAAGTTGTTTCTGCCTTGAGTACGGTAGGGTCGAGCCTGAATTTTAGCCCGCTGCTTTCCATGGCGGGAAAGCTGATCATCATCTGCACGATGTTGATCGGACGTATCGGGGTACTGACTTTTATGGTCAGCTTTATAAAAGAGTACAAAAAGAGGGATTATACATACCCTCAGGAAAATATATTAATGTAATAAGAATGCCTTATGAAATTTCTGGTTATAGGATTAGGTAATCTGGGACGTGCCATCGCGGAAAATTTAACCCGCATCGGCGACGAAGTGATCGGTGTCGATTTGAATCTGCATAAAGTAGAGGCTGTCAAGCAGACCATTTCCGGTTCTGTCAGCCTCGACACGACCGACAGGGATGCGCTGAACACGCTTCCGCTAAGCGAGATGGATGCTATTTTTGTGACCTATGGGAAAAATTTCGGTACTTCGGTACAAACAGTCGCCTTATTAAAGAGCCTGGATGCCGGCAGGCTGATCGTTCGTTCCATCTCTCCCATCCATGAAACGGTGATCCGTTCTATCGGTGTGTCGGAGATCATTCGCCCGGAACAGGATTATGCCGCCACATATGCTTCCCAGAGCTTGCTGGGCGATCTGTTCCAGCGTTGGTATCAGGTGACGGAGACGCATCATCTGTACAAAATAAAGACACCGGGTGCTTTGGTCGGACAGACTTTAAGGACGATCGACTTCCAAACGAACTTCGGTATCCGCCTGGTCGGAGTAGAACGAGCCAAAGAAATACGAAACCTGATTGGATTGAAACAAACAGAATATTATGTGGTCGACCCTCTAACCGATGATCTGGTGCTGGAATCCAACGACAAGTTGATCCTCTTCGGAAAAATGGAGGTGCTTCATAAGATCAAAGAACTGTAAGAAGAGAGAAACTATACAGAAGGCTTTTCAAAGCATATATGTTTTAATGACGAAACATATATGCTTTGAAAACAAAAGTCCCTTATTTTGATTACAAAATAAGGGACTTTTGTTTTCAAATCTACTCAGTGAATGTCACTATTCACTATCAAGAAAGAGGATACGATACATTCCTCTATTGAATTATGGCTTACAGTTTCAGGTAAATCCTTCCACTATTTAATCTTCGTACAAAGAATATCAATCTATCTTCTTCACCAACACCTTGTCGATACGTGCCCCATCCATATCCACGATCTCAAATTCGAAAGTTAACCAATTCAGTGTCTCACCGGTCTTCGGGACACGTTCCAATATTTCCAGGATCAAGCCGCTCAACGTATTATAATCGTGTTCGGCATAGAGATCCTCCATATCGAAATACTCCAGAAAATCATAGAAGTTATACTGTCCGTCCACCAACCAGGAACCATCGGCACGCTGAGTGATCTCAGCCTCTTCTCCCAATTCCGGAACCTGGCCGATCAAACCTTCCATGATATCTTTCAAAGTAACGATACCCTGGATACCACCGAACTCATCCGTCACGATACCATATTTAACACGTGCCTGTTTGAACTGCTCCAACGCATTATAAACACTTTGGTTTTCCGGCAGATACTGAGCCGGACGTATTACCTGTTCCAGCGAGAAATCAGGTTCATCGATCCGTCCGAACAGATCTTTCAGGTAAACGACACCTTTGATATTATCGAATTTTTCGGAAGCTACCGGATATATATTAAACAGGTTTTCCTGTACCTTTTCACGGATCTTTTCAATACTATCCGTTACATCCAGCCAAACCAAGTCACTCCGGTGTGTCATAATCGAACCGACATTACGGTCTCCCAGGTTGAACACACGTTCCACAATGTCTTGTTCCACTTCCTGCACTTCACCTCCGTCAAAGCCTTCTTTCACGATCGCCTTGATCTCTTCTTCCGTTACTTTATTTTCTTCATTTGCTTTAATTCCGGTAATTTTAATAACAAAGGAAGTACTTTTAGACAATAACCATACAAAGGGTAAAGCCAGCTTTGATAGCAGAAACATGGGTCTGGCAACCAGCATCGAAACCCGTTCGGCATATCCCATGCCGATACGTTTCGGCACAAGCTCACCCATGATCAAAGTAAGATAAGTAACGATTATAACGATTACAGTCTTTGACAATCCTAGTGCATAAGGCTCAAGTACGGGAACATGACGTACCACTTCTGACAGATTATAGGCGAAAGCCTCTCCTGAATACAAACCGGTCAGGATTCCGATCAGCGTGATACCGATCTGGATAGTAGATAAGAAACGATCGGGCTCACCAGCCAACTTCAGGGCTGTTTGCGCAGATTTATTACCTCTTTTTGCCTCTAGTTCCAACCGGGCCTTACGGGCAGACACTAAAGCGATCTCAGACATCGACAAAATACCATTCAACAAAATAAGGCCGACAATAATAAAAATTTCCATTTGCTATATATACAGCGATTGATTAGGGAGCGAAGATATGAATTATATCGAAATTAATACTACATTTAGAACCTTAATTAATATATGATATAAAACATGAAACATCAGATCATATTACTTGGCAAAGATATCACCTCTGTTTATCACGGCATCAAAGAGTTTGCCCCCGACCATGTGCATCTTCTTTGTACGAACGAGACAAAAGATGTAGCTACCCCTTTATTTCCGCTACTCCCCGCCAGCATCCGCCGGACCTTATACCGGACCGAACCGTACGACGGAGAAAACGTTCGCAACGTATGCCGCAAGATACACCAGGCCTACCCTACCGACGAGTTTGCCTATAATCTTTCGGAAGGAACCAAGCTGATGGCATTCGCCGCTTTTACAATAGCCAAAGAATATAACGCCCCGGCCTTCTACCTGACTCAACTGGGCGACCTGATCCGGTTGGAAAACTTTGAAAAGCATCCAATGCAAAGCCAGTTGGATAATAAAGAGATATTGGGCCTGAGCGGAAATATCCTGACGGAATACCAGGACGCCAAACAATTGAGCGATGCCGACATACAGGCTTCCGTCTCCATCAAGCAGTTTATCGAACAATACCCGAAAGAACATACCATGATCCAGAAGTTCTTCAATATATTCTGCAATAAGGAACTATCCCGCTTACCGTCATCACGGGTTTTCAAGAGCGGGTTGCGCTTCAAGCAAAGACAGGATACTTTCCTCATTGCACAGCAAAACCATGTATTGCTCAGGTTAACGACCCCCAACGCAGGTATGTTATTTTTCAAAGGACGCTGGTGGGAAACACTCGTTGCCCATAAAGTCAGGACATGGAGCCAGAGACATCCCAACCGTCCCGAGGTATGGCAGAGCGTTCTATTCAGGACAGAAAACAACAGTTCCAGGACAAAAAACGAAGTGGATGTCTTGTTGAACAACCAACAGAAACTAATATTCATCGAATGTAAATCAGGAAATGTAACACAGAACGATATATATAAGGTAGATGCGGTACGTGAAACCTATGGCGGAGATATCTCGCTGGCCGTATTAGCCAGTTATTACCCGGTGGAAGACAGTTTACAGGAAAAATGCAAGGATCTGCAGATCAATTTATTTGCCCCTGCCTATATCGACGATCGTATCCATCATCTGGATACCCTTCCCGACTGGTTGGAAAAGCTGTCCAACTCCCTACAGTTATAAAAAAATGAAGCCGTTCTACCTTCTCAGGCGGAACGGCCTTTATCAATCGATAAGTTTTTGCTAATCTAATACATATTAGAAAACAATATCGGGAGATAGATACTTACACTTATTCTAAATTCTAAACTTCATCATCATATTCATAGAGGGGAACTCACTTATTCCCCAACACCTTTATTTATGCAAATGACGTGCCAAAAGAATATAAAGTCGGGATATACCTATCTAATATACTAACTATCAACAGATAAAAACATTTTATATCACATCTTGTATTTCCGTACATCTCACAACTGTGGTGTGGAATCGATGTGGAAGTGTGGATTTTTTCCACACCACACTAAAAAAGCCGGTCTATTCCTAGACCGGCTTTCACACGTACCTTTATATATTATACTTTACTTATTTTACAAACTTGGCTTTCAAAAGATAATCGGCACAACCTTTTATCCCGTCAAACTGGGTACGGCCATCCGGCATACCTTCCAGTTCTACATAATATTCCTTTACACCGATCTGATAGGCCTGTTTGAAGATCATCTCAAAGTTCATAAAGCCAGATTGTCCAAGGATTGCACGATCTTTGATATGCAACAGTTTAATACGATTCGGATATTTCTTCATGTATTCCACCGGATCATTCTGCCCGATCACCGTCCAATATACATCCATTTCAAAGAATACCAGATCAGGATCCGTATCTTTCAGGAAAAGATCATAGATTTTTTCGCCTTTGTTATGGCGGCCGAATATAGCTTCTTTACCTCCGGGAAGTACTTTGGCAAACTCAAAGTCATGGTTATGGTAGCCAAAAGGAATACCTGCCGCTTTTACAATTTTTCCGGCTTCGTTGAAAACATCGCAAACATAGCCTACCTCTTCCACACTGCGGGTACGGGGTTGTCCGGGCTGAACCAGATATTTCACACCTAACTTGGCATGATCGTCTGCCGTCTTTTTCCAATATTCCATAATCATATTGCGGGTATCCGGCGTGTACTCGCCTGTCGGAGGATTCACGTGAGAACTGGTGATCTTCAATCCGGCATCTTCTGCCATCTTCTTGAATTCCATCATATCGACACCATTGATCTTGCCGTTATTGTAACCCGCCAGTTCAAGAGTGGAATAACCCATCTTTTTAAGGTTTTTCATTCCACCGGGAACGTCCTTCATCAGTTCACCTCCCAAAGAATAAATCTGTAAACCGATACTTTTGGCAGCAGTCGTTTCCGATACGACGGGAGTGGCTGCATGTAATGATTCTGCCTTTCCGGCTACCAGCCCCCCCAAAGTCAGGACAGAGGCACTTTTTAGAAAATTTCGTCTATTTACCATGGTCTATTAAAATTTAAGTCTTCAAAGGTATTGTTTTTAATCTGAAAAATAATTCTATATTTGTTCTAAAATAAGAGGCTTATAAATAAATTTAAGAGTATGGAACCTATTTATTGTCAAAGTTGCGGGATGCCGCTGATATCCGATACGGATTATGGAACAAACCAGGACGGGAGTAAAAACAAAGAGTATTGCGCGTTCTGTTTTAAAGACGGGAAATTTGTACAGGATGTAACGATGGATGAAATGATCCGAATCTGTCTTCAGTATTCAGATTCTTTCAAACACGACAACGGCGAAAGCTACACAAAAGAAGAAGCGCTTGCCGGCATGCAGTATTATTTTCCTCAACTGAAACGCTGGAAAAAAGAGTGAACCTCTACGAATCCAATCAAACTGTGTAATACGCCATTATGTACCAGGAATATCCTCCATGCCCGTCACTGGCTCCCTATATCGACAAATATTGGGAGGTGAAAGGCGAGACTGAATACGACATGCGTTATAAGATATTGCCTGACGGATGTGCGGATTTCATCTTTTCCATCCAGGAACCGTCGCAACCTCTGAACGGTGAAATGCTGATGCAGCCTTACCGTTTTTATTTCGTCGGTCCCATGCGGGTTTATTCCGAACTGGTCACACGTTCGACCAACCTTCATATGATGGGTGTACGCTTCTCTCCTTGCGGACTGGCGGCATTCACAAAGGTTCCTTTGGGAGAATTTACCGACATGCGAATCGATGCTTCCGAATTGGATATGCTCTTCGACAATAGTTTTGCAGAAATGTTATGCGAAAGAGAATCTTTGCAGGAACGCATACAAATCATAGAAAGGTTCCTCCTTTCCCACTTGTCCGCTATCATTCCCATAGACCGGCAGATGTTACAGGCAACCGATCTGATCATCCGGTCGAACGGGATGCTCCCCATCCGTCAACTGACCGATAAATTATATCTCGGCCAACGTCATTTCGAGCGCAAATTCAAACACGTCACCGGTTATACGCCGAAAGAATTCAGCAGGATCACCAAATTCAGGAACGCAACCCGAGTTTTAAGGGGCATAAAAGATACAGACATGCAGCAGTTAGCCATTGACTGTGGCTACTACGACCAATCTCATTTTATCAAAGAGTTCAGAAGATTATCTGGAAGCAATCCATCCGCATTCATCTCTTTACCGATACCGGAAGACGATCCGCTTACCTATATATAATAGAAGAAAGTCGATTTTTTACAACAGCAACCGCGAAGTTTCCCTTATGTTTGCCTCCGAAACAAAAAAATAGTTTTATGGAAAAGATCAAACAAGAGGCAATCGAATTGCTGAATAATTGTGAGGTAGCAACATTAGCCTCCATCGACGAACAGGGTTATCCCCGTCCCATAGTCATTTCGAAGATCAAGACAGACGGGATCGATACGATCTGGTTCTCAACGGGAACGAGTTCTGAAAAGACAAAGAATTTTATCGAAAACCCGAAAGCAGGCGTCGCTTTCTTCAAGGAAGGCGACAGTGTGACGCTGACAGGCACCATCGAAGTAGTCGAAGACGCTACGGAAAAGAAAGCATTATGGGTAGACTGGTTTTATGAGCATTTCCCCAAAGGTGTGGAAGACCCGGAATATTGCATCCTGAAGTTCACCGCCGAACATGCGACCTACTGGATAGGCCACAAGTTCGTGAAGGGGAAAGTATAAACATCACGTTTTAAATGAATAAAGAATAATTGTCGAACGATTATTCTTTATTCATTTAAAACAATTAACCAACAACCTAGCAATATTTTAATTATACCTACCTGCAAATGATTTTCTGCTTAAATAGTATGAATTAACCAACCTTTTCAAAGAAGTAAAACAATCCAAAACATATTCTCCTCAAAATAATCATCTATTCTCACTGAGTATTCACCTACCAAACTGTATATCTTAATGAGAAAACAAAATAAATGCAACTAAAATGATGATTTGACATGAGGATAATTTATTCTATTACATTCTCGCTGATACTTTTTTTCAATGTAACTGTATTTGCGCAAAATAATCTAACAAAAGAAACTGTACCGGACATTTCTTATAATAGTCCAAAGAAATACAAGATAGCCGATATCAAGGTAACGGGTATTAAGAATTATGATGATTTCGTGTTAATCGGTTTCTCCGGACTATCGGTCGGTGACATGGTCACTATCCCCGGTGATGAGATTACAACAGCGGTAAAGCGTTTTTGGAAACACGGATTGTTCTCGGATGTAAAAATCCTGGCAACCAAGATTGAAGGTGACGAGATCTGGCTGGAGATCCAGTTGAAGCAACGTCCCCGTATATCAGAAGTAAATTATCATGGTATAAAGAAAGGGGAACGGGAAGACCTTGAAGCCAAGTTAGGCTTGAAAAAGGGATTCCAGATCACTCCCAACCTGATGGACCGTGCAAAGATCGTTATTCAGAAGTTCTTTGACGGCAAAGGTTTTAAGAATGTAGACGTCGATATTATACAACGTGATGATTTGTCCAAAGAGGGCGAAGTGACTGTCGATATCCATATCGATAAGAATGAAAAGACGAAGATTCATCGTATTTACTTTGAGGGGAATGAGGCTTTGTCTACCAGGAACCTGAAGAAGGCGATGAAGAAAACGAACGAAAAGTTCAGTATTCCGAACGACTGGAAGACCAGTATCCTGGAAGCATTCAGTACGAAGAAGTTCACTACGGAAGAATACGAGAAAGATAAGCAGAACATTATCTCCAAATATAACGAACATGGTTATCGTGACGCTGTATTGCTGGCTGATAGTGTTGTGAATTTTAATGAGAAGAAGGTCGATATCTTCCTGAAACTGGAAGAAGGGAACAAGTATTATCTGAAAGACATTCGTTTTGTGGGTAATATGCAGTATGCTTCTGATTATCTGGAGGCGATTCTCGGAATGAAGCCGGGCGAGGTATATAACCAGAAGAAACTGACGGAACGTTTGTCGACAGATGAAGATGCCGTATCCAATGTCTATTATAATAATGGTTACATCTTCTTTAGTGCCGACCCGGT